>VBLM01000351.1 GCA_005879095.1 Deltaproteobacteria bacterium | reverse complement strand
ACCGGGATTCGGCGTGCAGGCGTACATCTTTTCGAACGAGTAGTTGGCGATCAGGTCGACGCCGTCGGTCGGCGACCACTTTCCGCCCAGCTCCGCGCCGAGGCCGAAGAAGTGGCCCGGCTCGTTTTCGAAGCCGGTGTAGCCGATCACATATTGGCCGGTGATCGGGTCGACGGCCTGCGCCGGATTCGCCGGCTTACGCAGCGCACCGTCGGTGATCAGGTTGGCGACCCGCTCCGCATAGACCACGATGTCGGGCTGGAAGCTGCCGAGGCGGCCGCGGTACCCGAGCTCGGCCTGCAGCATCTCTTCCGGCCGCAGGTCCTGCGCGCCCTGGAAGCGCACGCCCAGCGCGGGCTGGTTCGGAATCGGCGCGAAGAGGTCGATGTAGCTCTCGAGGAAGGTGGCCGATCGGAACGCGGAACCCACCGTGAAGCGGAGCACCTGCTCGGGCTTGACCTCGAACAGGATCGTCCCTCGCGGCGACTGCACCAGGCCCTGCGAAGTCACGTTCTGCGAGTAGAGCAGCGGGTCGCGGTCGACGCGGTAGGAGAGGATGACCGAGACCCTCTTGATCGGGTCCCATTCCTCCTGCAGGAAGGCGTTGAAGTGGTTCTCCTGGTACGGCGTCCCGTCATGTGGGGCGAGGTAGCCCCATTTCACACCCTTGTACCGGTAGCCCGCGCCGATGTTGAGGTGGTGCTGGCCGAGGCCCTTGAAGTCGAATCCGGTCTGGGCCGAGACGTCGAGCACGTCGGAGCGGATGGTCGACTTGAGCGAGGCGATGCCGTCTGGCCAGTACTCCGGGCCCGTGGTCATGCGCAGCGCGTTCCAGAAGGCCTTGATCTTCGTCGGGCCGTTGTCGATTTCGAAGCGGGCGAAACCGGACTGGCCGGTGTTGCCGAACGTGCGCAGGGCGCCGAGCGGAACCACCTCGAGGGCCATGTTGTCGAATCCGCCGCCGGCGCGGAGCTGCATCTTGCCGAGGTCGTACGCGGCGGCCGTCGGCCACGTCCTTGGTCCACTTGTCGGCGCGGTCGTAGGCGACGGTCGTTCGGTAGGCGAGCTTCCCGCTGCGGCCGCCGGCCGAGATGCCGCCCTGGAACGTGCCGTGGTCGCCGGCCTGCATGAAGGCGCGGGCGCCGGCGGCCTCGTCGCCGATCTTGGTGATGATGTTGACCACGCCGGCGAACGCGTTGGCGCCGTAGAGGGCCGAACCGGGTCCGCGGATGACTTCGATGCGGGCGATGTCCTGCACCGCCACGTCGAGCAGCGGCCAGAGCGTGGTGCCGAGGAAGTCCTGGTAGACCGAGCGGCCGTCGACCAGCACCAGCACCTTGTTGGCCATGCGCCGGTTGAAACCTCGGATGGAGATGTTGGTGTCGGACGGGTTCATCTCGGCGACGTCGATCCCGGGGACGCGGCGGAGGATCTCCGGGATCGTCGCCGCGCCGGACATGCGGATCTCGTCCTCGCTGATGATGGTCAACGACGCGGGCGTCTTCGCCTCCGATGACGAGCGCGCGCTGGCGGTCACCACCTGCTCTTCGAAGATGTCGTCGGCGGGACTCGGCACGGGCGCTGCCGCCCAGTTCCTGGGCGATCTCTTTCGCCGTCGCTTTCGACTTGGCGCTGATCGTCTCGGCCTCGAACATGTCTTCTTCGGCGGCCACCGCTGGCTTGGCCTCTTTCTCCGCCGGCTTTTCTTTTTCTGTAACCACCACAGCCGGTTTAGCCGGTTGACCCTGCTGCTGCGCGATCAGCGCCTGCAGCTGGACGAGCAATTTCTGAATGTCGGTGGCAGGGATGGCCGCGGCCGCTGCAGCCGCGACACGACGCTCTGCACCTGGTCCTTGTCCTCGGGATCGGTCGCCAGGTACTGCTTGAAGTACGAGATCGCCTCCGGGATGTTGCCCAGATCGACGTACGCCTTGGCGATGTCGTAGAGCACGTCCTGGTGCGGCTTGATGGCGTACGCCTGCTTCAACTCGGCGATGCCGCGCTCCAGCTGGCCGGCCGCGATCAACGACATGCCTTCACGGAAGTGCCGTTTCGCGTCCGCGCGGGCGTCGGCGAGCGCGGGGGCCGCCACCAGCAGCGCTGCGATCAGCGCGCTTGATTTAATGTTCATGTCTGCGACTCATCTCAGTAGGGGTCGTCCTTGTAGCCGACCGATCGCTTGTTCGGCATCTCGTACGGATCGGTCTTCAATTGCTTCATCGTCACGCTGAGCGAGATCCTCTCGCCCTCGGGCTTCTTCTTGAGCGTGACCGGCTTGAACCCCTCATGCCGGAGCGTCAATTGCAAAAGCTTCAGCGCGGGCACGCGCAGGTCGAACGGCGTCATGCCCAGCAGGCGATCGTCGACGTCGCGCACTTCGGCGCCGCTCGGTATGGAGGTGACGGTGACGAGCGTGGTGCCGTTGTTCGCGGTCTGATAAGGGCTCGGCGGCTCCGCGGGAGCGGCCGTGGTCGTGGGCGCGGCGGGCGGCACCGGCGTGGCTGCTGCCACGGGCGGCGGCGGCGCGGGCAGCTTCTCGACCACGATCTGGGCTTGCGTCGCGCGCAGGTAGAGCTTGATCCCGATGCCCGCCACGACGAGCGCGGCGGCGCCGATGGCGATCGCGCGCACCGGCAGCCGCTTTTTCGGCATCCGCGTGCCGTACGCGGGCGTCGAGATTTCCTGCAGGTTCCGCTCGTCGTCGTAGAGCGCTTCCGGCGGAGGCGGCGGCGGATGCGAGATCCGGTGCGTCCCGGCCGCCGGAGTCTTCAGCGTCGGCATCGGCTGGCTGGGCGTCTGCATCGACGGCTGCGGACTCGGCGGCGTCTGCGCCACCAGCGCCGGGCTAATCGGATGCAGGTTCGGCGAGGTATCCGGCGCATAACGCGGCGGCGCCGAGCTCCGACTGGAACCGCTCCTCGCGCGACTTCGCCATGCACTTGAGCACGACGTCGTTCAGCTCCTCGGCGATGTGATCGGGACGGAGCTGCCGCGGCGGGACCGGCGCCTCGTGCAGGTGCTTGAGGATGATGTCGACCGGCGCCGCGGCCGTGAACGGAACCTTGCCGGTGAGCATGTGGTAGAGGAGCACACCCGTCGAATAAATGTCGCAACGCTGATCGGGGCTCTGGTTCCGCGCCTGCTCCGGCGCGATGTAGTGCGGCGAGCCCATGAAGGTGCCGGCGTTGGTGATGTCACCCTCGGGATTCTCGCCGTGGAAGAACTTCACCAGCCCGAAGTCGAGCACTTTGACGAAGTCGTGATCGTCGTGCTGCCGCAGCAGCATCACGTTGGCCGGCTTGAGGTCGCGGTGGATGATTCCGAGCGCGTGCGCTTCCCTCAGACTCCGACAAATTTGCTGCGCGATGTGAATCACGCGCTCTTGCGCCAGCGGCCCGTCCTGCTGCATCGCGCCGCTCAACGTGCGGCCGTTCAGGTACTCCATCGCGATGAAGAAGATGCCGTCCTCGGTGCGGCCATAGTCGTAGAGCGTGATGGTGTTCGGATGGGTGAGCTTCGCGGTGACGCTCGCCTCGAGGAAAAAGCGCTTGTAGAAGTTCGGATCGCGGTCGTGGCCCGCGCCGAGGACTTTCAACGCGACGAGTCGGTCGAGAGGCGCCTGGAGGGCCTTGTAGACCCGGCCCATGCCGCCGTGGCCGATCTGCTCGACAATTTTGTAGCGATCGTTGATGACGCGGCCGAGTAACGGGTCCGGCTCTGCTCCAACGCTGTGGAAGTCAGTAACCGACGGCTGCAAAGGCATACCAACGCACTCCAATCCATGCGAACCCACCCCGCCGGTGAGCCCGCAGACGGGCATCGACGGTATCGCGATCGCCGCATTACGGTCAAACATTCGTAACTACTGGCATGTAGGGAAATCTGATATGCGCTTTTGTATGTCGATGAAGGATAAAGTCGAGGAATTGCTGCGCCGCCGGGCGGAAGCGAAAAAGATGGGTGGGGAAGCGCGGTTGGCGCGCCAGAAGGAGCGCGGGAAGCTCGATGCGCGCGCCCGCCTCGATTTACTGCTTGACGGGGGCTCTTTTCGCGAGATCGGGCTGCTCGCGACGCACCTCGGCAAACTCGACAATGCCGACTCCAGCCCGGCGGACGGCGTGATCTGCGGCACGGGCCTGATCGACGGCCGGCCGGTGTGTGCGGCGGCGTACGACTTCACCGTCCACGGCCGAAGCATCGGTATGGTCGGCGAGCGCAAGGTGGCCCGCTTGCGCGAGTTGGCGCTGCGGGAGCGGATTCCGATGGTCTGGCTGATCGATTCGGCCGGCGCGCGGCTGACGGCGGACCCGGACGAAGCGGCCTGGATCAGCTCCTTCGCCGACACCGGTTATCTCTTTCGCGAGCAGGTCGTCATGAGCGGCGTCGTGCCGCAGGTCGCGGCGATGGTCGGGCCGGGCGCGGCCGGAACTGCCTACATCCCGGGCCTCGCCGATTTCGTTCCGATGGTCCGCGGCACCTCCTCGATCGCCATCGGCGGGCCCTATCTGGTCAAGAGCGTCGTCGGCGAGGACGTGACGGAAGAGGCGCTCTGCGGGTCCAAAGTGCATACCGAGGTCAGCGGCGTCGCGGACCTCGAGTGCGCCGACGACGCGGCCTGCATTGCAGCCGTGCGCGAGTATCTCTCGTACTTCCCTTCGCGCGCCGGGGAAAAGCCGCCCAGGCGGGCTTCGTCGGATCCGGCCGATCGCCGGTCGGAAGAGCTGTTGGCCGTCATTCCGGAGAGCACGCGGCAGGCGTACGACGTGCACAAGATCGTGAGCCTGATCGTCGATGACGGAAAGTTCTTCGAGATCAAGCCGCGCTGGGCGCGCAACGTCGTAACCGGTCTGGCCAGAATAGATGGTTACAGCGTCGGCATCGTGGCCAACAATCCGATGCAGTACGGCGGCGTCCTCGACGTCAACTCGGCCGACAAAGCCGCGCGCTTCGTCAACCTCTGCGACGCGTTCGAGATCCCGCTCGTCTTTTTGCAGGACGTGCCCGGGTTCATGGTCGGAACCAAGGTCGAGCAGCAGGGGATCATCCGGCACGGCGCGAAGATGCTCTACGCGGTCTCGTCGGCGACGGTGCCCAAGCTGACCATCGTGCTGCGCAAGGGCTACGGCGCGGGCTATTACGTGATGAACGGGCGCGCGTACGAGCCGGATCTGATCGCCGCGTGGCCGGGCGCGGAGATCAGCGTGATGGGCGCGGAAGGGATGGCGGCCATCGCGGCGCACAAGGCGACGGACGAGGTGAAAAAGCAGCTTGCCGAGGCGGTGCGGCCGCACATCGACATTCTGCGCACGGCTGCGCTCGGGTTCGTCGACGACGTGATCGATCCGCGCGAGACCCGGCCGCTGCTCGCGCATTATCTGCGGCTGACCGAGCACAAAAAGATCGAGCGGCCTTTCCGCAAGCGCGAAGTGAGCCCGGTATGAAACTGGCTATGACCCCAACCGCAGGATCTCGCGCGCCTGTGCGGGCGTGGCGATTTCGCGGCCGGCGGACCTGGCGAGCTCGGCGACTCTGGCCACCAGCTCGTACGAGCCTTTCGCGAGGACACCCTTGCTCAGGTAGATGTTGTCCTCGAGGCCGCAGCGCGCGTGGCCGCCGAGCTTGAGCGAGAGCTCGGCCATCGGAAGTTGCTGGCGGCCGAGACCTGCTACATTGAATGTATTGCCCGGTGGTAACTTGGAAATGAGGAAACGGAGGTTATCTTCCGTCGCCTGGATTCCGCCGCGCACGCCCATGACGAAATCGAACGGCGCCGGCAGCGAGATCACGCCTTCCTGGGCGAGTCGTAGACAGGCCTCGACGTGGCCGACGTCGTAGCACTCGAGCTCGTACGCGATCTTGCGAGCGCGCATCCGCTTGGCGAACTCGCGCACCAGCGGGAACGGATTGAGGAAGACGTCCTCGCCGAAATTGAGCGAGCCTGCGTTGAGGGTCGCCATGTCGGGCGGCGGCACGCACTCGAGCGGCTGCGCGCGTTCGTGATCACGTCGCAGCGAGCGCGGATGGCGTCGATCGCTTTCTGGAACAGCGCGCGGTCCTGGGTGGGCGAGCCGTCGTCGCGGCGGACGTGCAGATGGATCACGCTCGCGCCTGCTTCGCGGCAGCGCGCGGCCTCCGCGCCCAGCTCGTCGGCGGTGATCGGCAGGTGCGGCGTCATCTCCCGCGTCGTCTCGGCGCCGCAGATCGCCGCGGTGATGATGGCCGGCTTCATTTCGCGCCCTTTCTTTGTTTGGCCGCGAGCGTCACGCAGGTGCCGGAGGCACGGCAGACCACGACTGGCTCGGCGAGCAGGTCCGCGGCGGAATCCGAAACGTCGGGCCGCGGTGAGATGTACTTGCGCGCTTCGAACTTCACCCGGCGGCTGGTCTTCCCGACCGAAACCAGCTCGGCGTCCACCTCGACGAAATCCCCGGCGTGCAGCGGCGCGAGGAATTCGACCGAATCGTAGGCGCGGAAGAGGCCCTCGTCGCCGTCGTGGCGAATGAGCAGCTCGGTGCCGGCGTCGCCGAAGAGGCCGAGCACGCGCGCGCCGTCGACGAGGCCGCCGCCGTAATGCGCGTCGTGGGCCGAGAGTCGCAGTCGCAGCGTCACTTTCATAGCGTCCCTCCGGCTTCCGGCGTTCCGTGCGCGGTCGGCTGGGGCGGCGGCGGCTTGCCGGCTCGCTCCAGTATACGATAATAAATGTAATTAGCCACGTCGCTCGGCTTCGTTCCCGGCCCGAATCCGGCGTCGAATCCAAGCTCGAGCGCGGTCTTGTGATCGACGCGCGGACCGCCGAAGAGGAAGATCGTCTTCTCGAAGATTCCCTCTTGCTTTGCCAGATCGATCAGCGCGCGCGCGTCCTCCTTGTGCACGTCGCGCTGGGGCCGGCTCGACCTGCGAGCCCATGTTGATGGCGCGGAAGCCGGGATAGCGCTCGAGGCCGTAATCGCCGGCGAAGCCTTTCATGTTCATGATCGCGTCGATGCCGGTGGTGTGCGAGTCGGTTCCGATGCAGGCGCCGACGACCACGATGCGCCGTTGCAGATCGCGTTTGATCACGTCGTTCAACTCGTCGAAGCCGTGCTTGCGGTGGACGACCACCGGCACCTCGATGGCGTTGTAATCGAGTTGCATGTGCGTGCGCCCATAGACGACGAAAAAGCTGTAATCGCCTCCGGCCGGCTCGCACGTCGCGACCAGGACGTGGCTGAGGCCGAGCTTCTTCGCCACCTGCGCCGCCGCCTCCTTCGCTTTCTCGCCCGCCGGCACCGGCAAGACGAACGACAATTGAATGACGCCGTCGTCCTTGCGATCGCCATACGGCCGGATGAGGTGCTTATCCATTTTCGAGAATCTCGAGGAATGGATTGAAGTAATCGGCGGCTTTTTCGACGACGCCTTCGAGACCCTTGCCGCCCTCGGGCGTGCGCGCGGTGTCGCCGAATCTCGCTTTTCCGATCGCCGCCATCATTCCGTCTTTAGCGACCTCTTCGAGAAGGTGCAGCGCCTGGTCGAAGACCTCGCGCTGCCGTTTGGCGACGATGCCGTCCGGTTTGAACGTGATCTCGTCTCCGAGATGCCGCGCGGCGCGGTACAGATAGGACGCCGATTTCAATGCGACGTAGCGATCCATCAGGAAAGGATTGTGCATCGCTTCCGTCATCATTCCCAGCAATTGAATTCCCTGGCGCGTGGTGATCGCCACCAGGTCCGACATCACGTCGTAGGCGTGGCTGAAAAAGATGTCGCCCTCTTTGTGCTTGGTCGGCGGCATGTACTTGATCGGGCTGCGCGGGAACAATTCGCGCACCATCATCGCCATCGCGAATTCGCGCAGCAGCGTGTCTTCGCGCGCGGGATCGATCTCGAACGAGTGTCCGAAGCCGATCAGCTCGTCCTTCATTCCCGCCTGGTGGGCGAACGATTCATTGACGAGCTGCGAGGCGATCACCGTGTGCGCGCCTTCGTCTGCGTCGGCGGTGGTGATGTAGTTGTCCTCGCCGGTGTTGATGATGATTTCGGCGAAGGCGCAGATGCGGCGCGAGAAATATTGATCGCAGAAAGTCCGCTTCATGTTGATGTCGCGGAAGAGGATTCCGTACATCGCGTCGTTGAGCAGCATGTCGAGCCGCTCGTACGCCGCCATGAAAGCGATCTCGGGCATGCACAATCCCGAGGAGTAATTCGTCAAGTGGACGTAGCGGCCGAGCTTGCGCGATTCCGCGTCGAGCGCCTCGCGCATGATGCGGAAGTTTTCCTGCGTCGCGTAGGTGCCCCCGAATCCTTCTGTGGTCGCGCCGTGCGGCACGTAATCGAGCAGCGACTGCGCGGTGCTGCGGATCACCGCGATCACGTCCGCGCCCAGCTGCGCCGCCGCTTTGGCCTGCTCGACGTCGTCGTAGATGTTGCCGGTGGCGACGATGACGTACTTCCACGGCGCCTGTTCGAAGGACCCTACCTTCAAGCTCTTTTTGAGCTCACGCCGCTGATCGATCCGCTCGCGAAGCTCGCGCACCGCCGAGCGGGCTTCCGCGCGCATCTCGTCGCGCAACTGGGCTTCGTCAGCTTGCGAGAGCGGCGGCAGCTTGTCCGGGTGGGCCGCGACGCGCTCGATGGCGTGCAGCGGGTCCTTCCCCGGCGCCGCTTTCAACGCGCGGCCGAGCCAGTACGCCGCGCCCCGGTTCAGCACGCCGGCGTCGCGTAGCCGATCGACCATCAGATTCGCCAGCGGCGCGCCGCGCGTGCCGGCGCCGGAGATGCCGAGCAGCCGCAGCACGGTGCGCTCGATCGACACCGTCGTGTGCTTGTCGATGAACGCCTGCACGCCGAGCGCCGCCGATCGCGCCAGCTCACGCGCGCGGGCAATCTTCGCAGGCTCGACGAACAGCTGCGCCATCGGAAGCGCAGCGTCTATCAAGATCAGTCGGGAATGTGCAACGTGCCGTTGCTGAACGTGATCTGATCGGCGGCTGCCGGCGCTGCCGGAATCGGTGGCTCGTTCGCCGGCGTGATGGCATTCGGCGTCGTGCCGTTGCCCTGGAAGCCGCGAGGCGTCGTGCGCACCACCTGGCTCGGAGGCAGAGCGGCCTTGTCCTTCAGGTGCGCGTACATCAGATCGAGGCTCTGGATCACGTAGCGATGCAGCGGCACGAATCGTCCAGCCAGCGCCGTCAGCGTCGAGATGCCGAGGAACGTATCGAAGTGCTGCGCGTTGGTCACCTCGTAATACACGGTCGGCGAATCGGCGCCGTCGGCCATCTTGTTTGCGCCGAGATATGCGCGCGAGGCGTGGTTGACCGGCACCAGCGCGTCGGATCGGCCCTGCACGAGGATGGTCGGAACCCCATGCAGCTTCCCGCTGCGCAGGACTTCGTTGACTCCGGCGTGGACGGCCTGCGATTGAGCCAGAGCGCTGCCGGTGAGCGCCGCGCCCGCATTGTCCTGGCCCGTCCAGAGGCTGCGCAGGCAGGCGACGCCGTCGGTGTTGTAGTCCTGGCCGACGGTCGACGAGGGCGAAGTGGCGACCTGATCGCGCTTCGGTCCGTTCAGCGACGCGTTGTCGATCAGCTGGAGCGGTCCAGTCGGAGGCACGCCGTTGCCGTTGCCGAAGAGGGAAAGGACACCGGCCGGTGGCGCAGGAGCCGGGTTGCCGGTGGTAACGCCGTCGACCGCGCCGAAGCTGTAGTTGCACAAGTTCGCATTGACGCCTGCCCTCGCGTACGCGTTTGCGTACGTGACGGCGACCGCAGTCGCGGCGTACGAGAAGAAGTGCGAAGCGAACAACAGGTTCGACTCCGACTCCCACCCGTGCATTCGCGGTGCTGCCGCCGAGACCCGCGATGGTGCTCGACGTCGCCGAGACCTGCGACGAGAGCGCCGCGCAGCCTTCGTAGAGCGCGGCGAGAGTGACGTAGTCGTAGAGCGGCTTCGCGCTCGCGGCCACGTTCGCGCCGTTGCGCTGGATCGTCGCCGTCGAGGTGACCTGGATCTGCGGCTCGCCCGCCACCACGCCGCTGATCAGGCCCTGGTTGTCCTGCTCGGCAGCCTGCAGCGCGGCGCCGCCGCCATTCGAGACGCTCGCGGCGATGGTGATGATCTTCCCGGTGGGGAACGCGCGCACGGTCTTGCCATTGTCCTTTGTGCCGAACTTCTCGTT
>VBLM01000350.1 GCA_005879095.1 Deltaproteobacteria bacterium | reverse complement strand
GTAGATCGGGCTCGCGTCCTGCTGCACCGCACTCGCCCACCATCCGCCGCACATCGGCGCGGCGCATTTTCGCTCGTCGCGCTGCACGGTGAAGAGCTGGAGCGAGGCCGAAGTGACGTCGTCGGACCCTTCGTCGAACGAATCGGCCGCGCCGCCACAGGCGGCAATGAACAGGATCACTGCGAGCGGAAAAATTTTTCTCAACATGATTGATTCCGGGAGGTTCGTTGAAGGCGGCGCGCGTGTAGCATCATGTAGGTGTGGTGTCTACTCCGCCTACAGTTGCCGATATGTAGGTTCGACACTAACCGGTTGATTTCATTGAGCGACAGATCCGGCGCATCGGTAATTTGCCGGACCCCAAGAACCGTGCCGCCGAAACCACACTCAACTACCCGGAAAAACAGGATGTTCACCAGTGAACGACCGGGCTGTTCATTTTACGGCCTACGTGTGCATGGGGCTTGCGCCCTCTCCCCCGAACGAGGCTACAAAGGATGCACCCATGGGATCCGAAATTCAGCCGGGGCGACATCAGGCGAGCGGTCTCGTGGACGTTTTGGACCGCGTCCTCGACAAAGGGCTGGTCATCGCCGGCGACATCAAGGTTTCGCTGGCGGAAGTCGAACTGTTGACGATCCGAATCCGCCTGATCGTCTGCTCGATCGACAAGGCGCAGGAGATCGGCCTCAACTGGTGGCGCTACGACCATTACCTCGCGCCCGGCCGGAAGCCGTCGGAGCTGGAAAACGAACAGCTCAAGGAGCAGGTGCGGCTGCTCGAGCGGAAAGTCGAATCCCTCACCCGGCGGACACCGGGCGCGAAGCGCAGGAGCGGGGCGCGGGGCAACGGAACGTAACTCAAGGAGCGATGCATGCCGATTGAACGGGCTTCAGGTGGCTCAAGTCTGATCGACGTCCTCGATCGCGTGCTCGACAAAGGCATCGTCATCGACGCGTGGGTGCGGGTCTCGCTGGTCGGTATCGACCTGATCACGGTCGAAGCGCGCGTGGTGGTGGCGTCGATCGACACCTACCTCAAGTACTCGGAGGCGGTGGGCGAGATGCCGTCGATGTCGACGAAGAACGTCGTTGACGTGAAGGCGCACCAGGCGCTCCTGGCGGAGAACGCAGCCCTCAAGGCGAAGATCGCCACTCAAGCGGCCACCGACGCAGAGCCGCCACGCTGCCGAAACGGCGCGGGAGGCCGGAGCCGCGGCGCGGCTGGAGCTGGCGGAGCTCTTGCTCACCAGCGACGCGGTCGAGGAGTGCGCGCAGGCTGCCGTCGCCTGGCTCTGCCAGCAGGGCGGCGCGCGCCGCGCCATCTGCGCGCTGATCGACGCCGAGTCGGGCCGTATCGTCGACGTTGCCTCTCGAGGAGTGCCGGCGGCGCAGCTCCAGTCGCTCAGCATCGCGCTCGACGAGCCGGACCACCCGCTGGTGTTCGCGCTGGCAGGACAGGACGCGGTCTCGGTGCCGCGCAACGGCAAGAAGACCGACATCTGGCGCAACGATTTTCTCGTCCTGCCCCTGCCGCTCTCGGAAAAGCGCGAAGCGCGGCTGGGGCTGCTCCTGGTCAGCCCTTCCCGGGCAGGCGCCGAGGCACGCTGGGCGGCCGAGCTGCTCGGGCAGAAGCTGGCGCGGCTGCGCACTTCGAGTGCGCTGGTCGAGGGCGAGCACAAGCTGCAGCGCGAGCGCGAGCTCCTGCTCAACATCATCAATGCCTCGCCGGACCCGATCCTGCTCACCGATCCGGAAGGCAGGATGATCATCTCCAACGCGCGCGCCGATGCGCTCTTCACCGCCAAGGACGGCGAGAGCGAGGGCCGGCACCGCGCCGTCGCTCTGAACAACATGCTCTTCTCGGCAGCGCTCTCGCAGCAGGCCATCGACGAAGCTGCCGCGGTGCGGCGCGAGCTCCTGCTGGTGTCGCCGAGCGAAGGATCGGACCTGCTCTTCGAGCTGCTCTCCTCCGTCGTGCAGCATCCGCGCGAGGGAACCTGCGTGGTGTCGATCCTGCGCAACGTCACCGACCTGCGGGCGGCGACCGAGCAGATCGAGCAGAACTACCGGCGGCTCAAGCTGGCGGAGACGGACGTGCGCGCCGAGCGCGACCGGCTCGACCTGGTGATCGACTCGGTCGCCGACCCGATCCTGGTGACCGATCCGTCGGGCAAGATTCTCTTGATGAACGCGCCCGCCGAGCGGCTCTTCACCGCGCCGGAGGACGTGCCGGAGGCCGCCGACGCCGAGCGGGCGGTGCGCAGCAACGACGCGCACTTCTCCAGCTTCGTCTCGAATCTGTTCCTGACCGGCACCGGCCTGCGCTGGCGTGGCGAGATTTCGCTCACCGATCCGTCGACGCTGCAGCCGCTGCCGGTCGAGGCCGTGGCCGGCAAGGTGCTGAGCGAGCACGGCGAGGTCACCGCGGTGGTCACCATCCTGCACGATCGCACCGAGTCCGCGAGGCCACCGCCGAGCTGGTGCGGCGCAACGAGCTCCTGCAGCGGCAGCACCTCGAGCTGGAGCAGGCCTCGCAGCTCAAGCCGCAGTTCCTCGCCAACATGTCGCACGAGTTCCGCACGCCTTTGAATGCCATCCTCGGCTACACCAGCATGCTGCTGGGCGGCGTCTCCGGCGAGATGTCGGCGCCGCAGAAGCAGAAGCTGCAGCGGGTGGATTCGAACTCGCGGCACCTCTTGTCGATCATCAACGACATCCTCGACATCAGCCGCATCGAGGCCGGCAAGATGCCGCTGCACTTCGAGGAGTTCGAGCTGCGGACGCTGCTCAACGAGCTCTTCGCCGAATTGGAGCCGCTGATCCAGAAGGCGCGGCTGCAGACGCTGACCGAGCTTTTGCCGGGGTTGCCGCCGCTCTACAGCGATCGGCAGAAGGTGAAGCAGATCGTCCTCAATCTCCTGACCAACGCGATCAAGTTCACCCCGCAGGGGTGCGTCAAGGTGCGGGTGCGCGCGGACGACGAGCGGCGCGAGATGCGCATCGCGGTGCAGGACACCGGCATCGGCGTCGCGCCGCAGGACCGGGAGAAGGTCTTCGAGGACTTCCGGCAGGCGGACAATTCGGTCACGCGAGAGTACGGCGGCGCGGGCCTCGGCCTCGCCATCTGCCGCCGGCTGGCTTCGATGCTGGGCGGGCGGATCGAGCTGGAATCGCAGCTGGGGCGCGGATCGATCTTCACGCTGGTGATTCCGCGCAGGGGAAAGCGGCGATGAGCGCAACCGAGACCGTCAGCAAAAAACCGCTGGTACTGGTGGTCGACGACTTCGCCGACAACCGCGAGATGTACTCAGAGTATCTGAGCTTCTCCGGTTACGAGGTGATCGAGGCGCGCAACGGGAAGGAAGCGATCGACGCGGCGCAGACGCGGATGCCGGACATCATCATCATGGATCTGTCGCTGCCGGTGATGGACGGGTGGGAAGCGACGCGGCGGCTCAAGGCCGACGAGCGCACGCGGCGGATTCCGGTGGTGGCGCTGACCGGGCACGCGCTGGCCGGGCACTCGAAAGGCGCGCGTGAGGCGGGGTGCGATTCGTTCCTCGCCAAGCCGTGCCTGCCGGATCAGCTCGTGGCGGAGATCAAGCGGATGCTGGAAACCGGCAAGGCCAACATTGCCAAGGGGAAGAGGTAGCGGATGCCTGAGGTGAAGAAGACCACCGGTGCGAAGAAGCCTCCTCCTTCTGCGAAGAAGGCGGCGAAGCCGGCGGCGGCGCGGGCGGTGAAGAGCGCTCCGCGGCCGGAGTCCGACGATGGCAATGGCGCGACGGCGAAGGCGGGCGAGGCGCGCGGCAAGTACGTCTACTGCGTCATCCAGGCGACGGAGCCTTTGAAGTTCGGATCGCTCGGCATCGGCGTCGAGCCGGCGGACGTGCACACGGTGAATTACAAGGACATCGCCGCGGTGGTGTCCGACACGCCGATCGAGGTGCACGATCCGACGCGCGAGAACGTGCTGGCCCACGAGCGGGTGAACGAGACGGTGATGCGCAAGCACACCGTGATTCCGATGTCGTTCGGCACCGTGTTCAAGACGCGCGACGACATCATGGAGCTCCTGCGATCGGCGTACGACGCGTTCCACGACGTGCTGGTGAAGATGGAGGACAAGCTCGAGTTCGGCTTGAAAGTGCTCTGGGATCGCGACGTGATGGTGCGCGAAATCGAGCGGCAGGACGAGGACGTGCGGCGGCTGAAGCAGGAGATCTCGGCGCAGAAGGGCTCCACTTATTTCGCCCGCATGCAGTACGGGCGGTTGGTGGACGCGGCGCTGCAGGCGCACTCGGAGAAGTACGTGGCCGAGATCTTCGAGGGGCTGCGCGACGTGGCGGTGGCCTCGCGGGCCAACAAGCCGATCGGCGACAAGATGATCATGAACGCGGCGTTCCTCGTCTCGCGCGACCGCGAGGCGGCGTTCGACGCGCGGGTGAAGGAGATCGGCGCGCGCTTCGACAAGCTGACGTTCAAGTACACGGGGCCGTGGCCGCCGTACAACTTCGTCAACATCCGTTTGAAGCTCGAGCGGGCGAAGGAGAAGTAGTTTGCTCATCATCGACCGCATGCTGGTGAGCGGGATCAAGTTCGTGCTCGGCAAGGTGGCCGCGGCCGTCGATGCCGAGCTGAACGACGACTCCCGCCTGCGCGAGGAGTTGCTCGCGGCGCAGATGCGGCTGGAACTGGGAGAGATCACGCCGGAGGAGTTCACGACGTTCGAAGCCGACATCCTGGCCCGGCTGCGTGAGATCCGCGAACGGCAGCGCGGCTCCGAGGAGGCGCCGGGCGAGATGAAGGTGACAGGCGTAGAGGCGACGGCGTACGACTCTACGGAAGAGTGACCCGATTTTCGTTTTTTGCCGGTAAAGGCGGAGTGGGGAAGACGACCTGCGCGGCGGCGGCCGCGCTGGCGCTCTCGCGCCGCGCGCGGACGCTGCTGGTGTCGACCGATCCGGCGCACTCGCTGGGCGATGCGTTGTCGCTGCGGCTGTCGGCGGCGCCGCGGGTGGTCCGGGGCCGGTTGTTCGCCGCCGAGATGGACGCCGACCGCGCGCTCTCGCGCTGGCTCGGCGCGCGCGAGCGGGCCTTCCGCGAGATCGCCTCGCGCGGGACGTACCTCGACGACGAGGACATCGATTCGCTCTTCCAGCTTTCGCTGCCGGGCGTGGACGAGTTGGTGGCGCTGATCGAGCTGGAGCGGCTGGCCGCCGGGTTCGAGCAGGTGGTGGTCGACACCGCGCCGACCGGACATACGCTGCGCCTGTTGCAGATGCCGGAGACGCTTGGCCATCTGGCCAAGGTTCTCGACGACCTGCAGGCGAAGCACCGCGCGCTGGCGCAATCGCTGCGCGGCACGGTGCGGCGGGATGCCGAGGACGCCGTGATCGATGAGCTCTCCGCGCGAGCATCGGCCCTGCATGCGCTGGTGCGCTCTTCCGCTGCGGAGTTCCACTGGGTGATGCTGGCCGATCAACTGTCCCTGCTGGAAACGCGGGATGGGATCGGGACGCTGCGCGCGGCGGGGATACGGGTCGCGGAGCTGATCGCGAACCGACTGACGCCGCCGCCGGACCGCCGCTGTGGTCTCTGCGACGCGCGGCGTGCAGAGGAGGCAGGGGTGCTCTCCGAGGTGCGACAGCTGGGAGTGCCGATCGCCACCGTCGCCGATCAAGGCGCTGAACCGCGCGGACTTCGGGCGCTGGGGCGGATTGCCGCCCAGCGGTCGCGGTCTCTTGGTCATTTGACCAAATCGGCCAAGCCGCCCAGGCGCTCGTCTCTGGAGAGTCACTGGGGACACGAAGGCGCGCCTTCCGGCGCGGCCATCATGTCCCCGACATTTTCGGCCCCTCTTGGTCATTTGACCAAGGAGATCGCACCGGCCGGCACGCGCCTGCTGTTTTTCGGCGGAAAAGGGGGCGTCGGAAAAACCACCGCAGCAGCGACGGCAGGGTTGGCCCTGGCCG
>VBLM01000353.1 GCA_005879095.1 Deltaproteobacteria bacterium | reverse complement strand
CCGCTGCCACGCTTTGAGCGCGAAACGGAAGCGCGGTGGAACCTGCGCGGACCAGCCCTGCAGGATCTTCGGCGTCGGCTTCCGGTAGAACGAATAGTTGATCTCGACGGTGGAAAAGCGCTCGGCGTAGTACCCGAGCATCTTCTTCGACGACAGATCCTCGGGATAGAAGCTGCCCCGCCAGGCTTCGTAGTTGTAACCGCTGGTGCCGACGTGGATCACGCCTGCACCAGCTTGCGGTACGTCCGCAGGTGACGCAGCGCCGCCGCCGGATCGCCGCGCCGCTCGTAGAGATGCGCCAGGTTGTAGTGCGCGTCGGCGCAGTGCGGATCGGCGGCCAGCGCCGTTCGATAGGCGAGGATGGCCTCGTCCGGCATCCGCAGATCGGTCAACGCGACGCCGAGGTTGAAGAGCGCGATCACGCTCTCGGGCTTGAGCTCGATCGCGCGTCGATAATGCTCGACGGCGGCGCGCGGATCGCCGGCTTCGTGCAGCAGCCGGCCGAGGTTCACCCAAGCATCCGCCAGATCGGGATCGAGCTCCAGCGCGCGGCGGTACGCGTCGCGCGCGTCGTCGGGCGCAGACTCTTCCAGATCGCAGGCGCGTTCGTACCAGTCGATCGCGTCGCCGCCGCGCGCGTGGACATGCAGCGGGGCGACTTTTCGCGCCAGCTCGCGCGCGCCGAAGTCGAAGAGCACCTGTCCCGATTCGGGGCTCCATTGCGCGCGCCCGTCGCCCACCACGATGCGATCGCCCTCGGCGCGGATGTGCACGCCGCGCAGCGGCCGGCCTTCGGGCAATTGCTGCTTGAGCTTGCGCAGCGCGCTGCGCACCCGGCGCGGCGCGATGCGCGCGGAGACGAGTCCCTGCGCCGTGCGCAGCAGGACCAGATCCTGGAAGGAGAAGCGCAGCTCGCGGCGGGGTCCACGCTCGGGATCGAGAAAGCCCGCGCGCACGAACGCGCGCACCTGCCCCAACGAGAGGCCGAGCATCTTCGCTACCTCGCGCGCGCCGTAGCCGCCCATCGGCGCCATCCATCGCACGGAGCCGCGGCTTGCTCAAGGAGCGCAGGCGTGGATCGCGTTCGAGTATTCCGCCTGCAGCTGGAACGCGCCGGTGGAGAGCGCGATGCAGCGCGGCTCTTCGCACTTGTCGCCGATCTCCTCGCCGGCGGCATCCGTCCAGGCGCTGAGCAGCGGGTCGGTCATCGCTTCGAACAGTTCGTGCACGGCGAACGACGCGGCCGCGTTGGACTCGTCGGAAAGCGTGTTGCACCCGATGCTGGCTCCGAGCTTGAGACAGCCGTAAGAACCCTTGACGTTGGGAATGAAGGCGATCAAGAGCGTCGCGTTTCCGCAGACGAAAAACGAGTGCCAGGCGCACCAGGAAGGCGCGGGAGAGAACGACGCCGCGCTGTAGACGATGGCGACGTCGCCTGCGGCGGGTACGATCCCGCCGGCCTGCAGCGCCGCGCAGGCGGCTGCGCCGACGGTCTGATGGTCGGCCTTGTCGGGCGAGGCCGGCGGCGCGGACGGATCGCTGAAACTGCCGCCGAAGCTGGTGCCTGCGGCCGCTCCGCGCAGATATTGCTCGGCGATGCGCAGGTGATCGCTGCCGTCGAGCCCGCGCAGGACGGCCTCCTGCGTGGGGCGGACGTCCGCCGCCCAGGCGCCGGGATCGCCCCAGAAGATCGCGAACGTTCGAGTCCGCGCCACCACCGGACCGCCTCCATCGGCGAGGTCGGCGGGGAGCACGGTCACCTCCACCGTCGCGGTCCAGCCCTCACCGGTGGCGATGACATGGAAGGTGCCGCCGTGACCGTACGGGGCCTGGTACACGCCGCTCGAAATGCTGCCGCCCTGCGCGCCTTCCTGGACCGACCAGGTGGTGGCGGGACGGGACGCGGTGAAGGCGATGTGATCGCCGGCCGCCAGCGTGACGGCCGCGGGATCGATGGCCGCTGCGCGCGATCAGATGGTAAGTGCCTGGCGCGGCGGGCGCGGTGAAACTGCCGTCCTGCGCGATGCTCGCGCAGCAATCGCTCGCCCACTGCAGGCGCGTGTCCGCCGCTCCCACGGCAGCCGCAGTGAAATGCAGGTTAGCGCCGGGTCTGATGGTGATCGCGGCCGGCGTGAGCGTCACCGAGACGGCGGGCACGATCACCGTGACGGCGGCGGCGATGCTGTGCGACGGATCGGCGACGCTGGTGGCGACGACGTGAAAGGTGCCGGGCCCGCGCGGCGCAGTGTAGAGGCCGTTGGCATCGACGGTTCCGCCAGCGGCTTCGGCCAACGACCAGGTGACGCGCGTGTCGGAGCCGTTGGCGGCGGCGATGAACCGTTGCTGCACGCCCTCTTCGATCTGCACGGCCGCCGGCGAGATGGCGACGGCGATGCCGGCGCCGACGTCGACCTCCGCGGTGGCGCGCTTGCTCGCGTCGGCGTGGCTGACGGCGACGATAGTGTAGCGACCCGGAGTCTGGGGAGCGACGTAGAGGCCGTTCGCATCGATCGTTCCACCGTCCGCCGACCATGACACCGCCGCGTCCTGGCTGCCCGCGACCGCAGCGGTGAAGCGCACGGATTGTCCGGGCTCGAGTGCGGCGATGGGCGGAAAGATGTTCACCGCTGTCGGAGGCTGCGGGAGGACGGTGATCGCTGCGGCTGCCGAGCGCGATGGATCGGCGCGGCTGGTCGCGATCACATGGTAGACGCCGGGCGCCTGCGACGCAGTGTAGCGGCCGCTCGAATCGACGGTGCCCGCTCCGCTTTCGCGCATCGACCAGAGCACGCCGGCGTCAGCGGCCCCGGTGACGGACGCTTGCAATTGCAACGATCCGCCGGAAGTGACGTTCGCCGAGGCCGGAGCAATCGAGATCGAGACGGCCCCTACCGTGACCACGGCAGATGCGCTCAGGTCACCCGCGCGCGCGATCAAGTGGTACGCGCCCGCCGTGAGCGGAGCAGTGTACGTGCCGTCGGCGGCGATGCTTCCCGCGCCAGCTCCCTCGGCGAGCGACCAGGCGACCGGCAGATCGGCGCCTGTCACTCGGGCGATGAACCGTTGCGATCCCCCGGCATCGACGGTCGCCGTGGCCGGAGCAATGGTGAGAGAAATGACCGGAGCATCGCGGCGCCCGCCGCACGCGACGGTGACCACCGCCGCGCACGCGCAAAATCGAACAAAGCGCATGCCCCCTCCCCCGAGGGGGAAGTTAGGTCGCGCTCGCGGGCGTTGCTACTTGCTCGCCTTCGATTTGCCGGCCCGCTCCTGCCGCGGCGCTCGCTTGGCCGGCTTCCGCTCTTCGGCGTCCGCTTCCGGCTGCTTCTGCGGGGCCAGACCTTTTGCGGCCAGAGATGCCTTCAACGCGTCCATCAGATCGATGATCTGCGTCTGCGGCTTCTCCGGCTCGATCTGGATCTCCTGGCCTTCGACTTTGCGCTGGATCTGCGCTTCGACGCGCTTGCGCACGTCATCCTCGAACTTTTCCGGCTTGAATTCGTCGGTGGAGATCTGATCGATGATCTGCTTCGCCAGCGCGAGCTCCTGCTCTTTCACTTCGCCCTTCTCGAACTCGACTTCCGAAAAGGGCCGCACCTCGTCGGCGTAGAGCAGCGTCTGCATCACCAGGCCGCCTTCGGGCAGCGGGCGGATCTGCACCAGGTACTGCTTGCCGCGCGCGGCGTAACGCGCCAGCGCGGTGCGGCCGCTGCGGCGCATCGCTTCCGCCAGCAACCGATAGGCGCGGTCGGCGCCCTTTTCCGGCCCCAGGTAGTACGGCTTGTCGAAATAGACCGGATCGATCTTCTCGCTGGGAACGAACTCGGCGATCTCGATCTGCTGCGTCGATTTTTCCTCGAGCGCTTTCAGCTCTTCCGGCGTGAAGGTCACGTAGCGGTCCTTTGCAAACTCGTATCCCTTCACCATCTCCTCGCGCGGGACGATGGCGTTGTCGTCGCGGGGGCAGATGTACTGCTGTTTGAGCCGGCTGCCGCATTTGCCGTGCAGCAGGTTGAAGGAGATGGCGGCGGACGACTGGCTCGCCGAAAACAGCTTCACGGGGATCGAGACCAACCCAAAAGAAATGGTCCCGGACGCAATGGACCGAGCGCTCATGGGGCCGGATGATAACCTGCCCCCGGAAATGGCCAACTTCCTGGACGAGTACCGCCGCAAGCGCTCGCCCGATCGGACGCCGGAGCCGTTCGGCGGTGGCGCAGCGCGTCCTGGAATTTTCGTGGTGCAGAAGCATTCGGCCACGCGCATGCATTACGACCTGCGGCTGGAGTGGGGCGGGGTCCTCAAGTCGTGGGCAGTGCCGCGCGGGCCGTCGCCGGATCCGGCGGAAAAGCGACTGGCGATGCACACCGAGGACCACCCGGCGGAGTACGCCGATTTCGAGGGCGTGATTCCGGCGGGCGAGTATGGCGCGGGGCCGATGATCGTGTGGGATCGCGGGCAATGGGTGCCGGTGGGCGATCCGGGCGAGGGCGAGCGCGCGGGAAAGATTTTGTTTGAGCTCAAAGGATTCAAGCTGAAAGGGATGTGGACCTTGGTGCGGATCGCCAAGGGTTCCGGCAAGGAGTGGCTCCTGATCAAGGAGACCGGCGACGGTTACGTGCGCCGGGGCGAGTCGTTTCCCTACGACGATCATTCGATCCTCTCCGGCCTCGAGGTCGAAGAGCTGCACGATCGAGGCAAGCGCGCTGCGGCAATTCGCGCAGAGTGTGAACGGCTCGGCGCCTCGAGGCGCGAGGTTCGCGGCGAAGACGTCGAGCCGATGCTCGCCGAGCCGCGCCGTGATCCGTTCGACGATCCGGCCTGGCTCTTCGAGCTCAAGTACGACGGCTTTCGCGCCGTCGTCGCCCGCGAGGGTTCACGGCCGCGCGTCTTCTACCGGCGTGGCTCGGACGCGACGTCGGTCTTTCCCGATCTGGCGCGCGCGCTGCGACGTCGGTCTTTCCCGATCTGGCGCGCGCGCTGCTCTCGCTTCCGGCGGATCGATTTGTCGCCGACGGCGAGATCGCGGTGCTGGACGAAACCGGGCGGCCGGGTTTCCAGCGGCTGCAGAAGCGCGCGTTGCTCACCGCGCCGCGGGACGTCGAGCGCGCAGCGGCCGAGCTGCCGGCGACGCTCTTCCTCTTCGATCTGCTCGCCTTCGAAGAGTTCGACCTGCGCGCGCTGCCGCTGGTCGAGCGTAAACGACTCCTGTCGCGGCTGGTTCCGCCGGTTGGACCCATCCGTCTGGTGGATCACGTGGAAGGCCGCGGTCGCGCTCTGTTTGCCAGCGTGCGCGAGTTGGGGCTGGAAGGCATCGTCGCCAAACGCGCGCAATCGCCGTACCGCAGCGGGCGTTTTCGCGACTGGCAGAAGATCCGCATCGATCGCGTTGGCGATTTCGCGGTGGTCGGTTTCAGCAAGGGCGAAGGATCGCGCTCCGGATTCGGCTCGGTGCACGTCGCGGTCGCGCGCGACGGCGAGTTCCTTTACGTGGGAAAAGTCGGCGGCGGGTTCAGCGAGAAGGAAGTGACGCAGGCGCGCGCCGAGCTGGAGCCGCTGCGCGTCCCGGCACCGGCGTGCACCGGCCCGCTGCCCGGTGGCTCCGGGCACACCTGGGTCCAGCCGAAGCTCGTCGTGGAGGTTCGATATAAGGAAATTACCGAGGATGGCCTGCTTCGACAGCCGACGTTCTTGCGATTCCGCACCGACAAGACGCCGCTCGACTGCGTCTCGCCGGAAGCGCCGCCGGCGGTGCCTTCGGTGAAGCGCGAGGTCCCCTTCACCAACCTCGACAAGGTCTTCTGGCCCGAGCAGGGGTACACCAAGGGCGATCTCATCGACTATTACCGGAACATCTCGCCCTGGCTGCTGCCGTACCTGCGCGATCGGCCGGTGATGCTGACCCGCTATCCCGACGGCATCGCGGGAAAGAGCTTTTATCAAAAGGACGCGCCGCACTTCGTTCCCGCCTGGATTCGAACCGCGCGCGTGCCCGGAGAAGAGAACGACTATTTCGTCTGCGACGACGTCGAGACGCTGCTCTACGTGATCAACATGGGCAGCATCCCGTTGCACCTCTGGTCGGCGCGCGTCGATGCGCTGCAAAACCCCGACTGGTGCATCGTCGATCTCGACCCCAAGACGGCGCCGTTCGCCGACGTAGTCACGCTCGCCCGCGCTGCAAACCAGATCTGCGACGAGATCGGGTTGCCGAATTTCTGCAAGACCAGCGGGCAGAAAGGGCTGCACGTGCTGATTCCGCTCGGCGGACAACTGACTCACGCGCAATCGATTACGCTGGCGGAGCTGATCGCCAGCACGATCGAGAAAGACCACGGCGACATATCCAGCACGGCGCGCCACATTCCGTCGCGCAAAGGACGCGTCTATCTCGATTGCTATCAGAACGGATATGGCAAGACGATCGCGGGACCGTTCAGCGCGCGGCCGGTTCCGGGAGCGACGGTCTCCATGCCGCTGCGCTGGAGCGAGGTCGGGCCCAGACTCGACCCGGCGAAGTACACTTTGAAAAGCGCTCCCGCGCGGATGAAGAAGCTGAGTGAGGATCCGCTCGCGCCGATTCTTACCCTGCGGCCCGATCTGCATTCCGCGCTGGCGAAACTGGCGGAGAAGCTGAAGTGATCCTGGAAAGGCCGCCCGAGGCGTGGGCCATTTACGTGCTGGCGCATGGCGCCGGCGCGGGGATGCGGCATCCGTTCATGGAGTCGTTCGCGAAAGCGCTTGCTGCCGAGGGCGTCGCGACCCTGCGCTACGAATTTCCTTACATGGAGAAGGGCGCGCGGCGCATCGATGCCAAGCCCGTGCTGTACGCACGCGTGCGCGAGGCAGTCGAAAAAGCGCGGGACGAGAGACTGCCGATCTTCGCCGGCGGCAAGTCCTTCGGCGGCCGCATGACGTCGGAGGCGCAGGCTGCGCAGCCATTGCCGGAAATGCGCGGCATCGCGTTCGCCGGCTTTCCCTTGCATCCGGCTCGCAAGCCAGGGACCGGGCGAGCGGATCACTTGAAGGGCGTGAGCGTTCCGATGCTGTTCATGCAGGGAACGCGCGATGAGCTCGCCGATCTGTCGCTGCTGAAACCGATCGTCGCTGCGCTGCCGCACGCGACCTTGCACCTCATCGAAGGCGCCGATCACTCGTTGCGCAAGGCGATCGTCGAGCTGGCGGAGACGTTCGCGGCGTGGGCGCGCCCGCTCGCTCAGCGGCCGAGCGGCGAGTCGTCCAGCCGCGCGAGCAGATCGGCCGGATCGCGGTAGATGGCGATGCAGCCGGCCTCGAGCAGGTCGTGCTCGGCGAAACCGCCGCAGAGCATGCCGATGCAGCGCACGCCGAGGCGGTGCGCGGCGATCGCGTCCCACGGCGTGTCGCCGACGGCGAAGGTTTGCTGCTTGTCGGTGTCGAGGCGTTTCAGTGCCGCTTCGAAGATGTCCGGGTGGGGCTTGCTGCGCTCGGCGTCGTCGGCGCTGGTCTCGGCGTCGATCAGATCGTCGATGCGCGCGAGCTGCTTGTACGTCTCCAGCTCTTCGCCTTTCGCCGACGAAGCGAGGGCGATGCGCACCTTGCGGCGGATCAATTCCTCGAACAGCTCGCGTGTCTGCGGAAAAGCGCGGACGCGCTTCAGGTACCTGCGCTGGTAGAGATCGGATCGGTACTGCTCGATGGCCTCGCCTCGCCGCGCCAGATCGTCCTGTGAAAAGAAGACCGGCAGCAACTGGTCGCCGCCCTTGCCGATCTGCGCCCGCACGTCCTCGAACGGTACCCGCCGGCCGAAGTACGCGAAGGCTTCTTGCCAGGCGCGAGCGTGCAGATCGACGGAATCGACCAGCGTTCCGTCTACGTCGAAGATGGCGGCGTCGGCCGGCATGCCTGAAAGCTAGTCACGCTTGCTGCCGACGGCGACGAACAGGCCCCCTTCGCCGCCGAGCGTGCGCATCCATCCCAGCTGCTTGACGAGACCTTCCGGCGCCCAGTCGTCCTCGGCCTGGGCGAACAGCTCGCCCGGCTCCTCGCCAAGGACCGCGCTGGGAAATGCGCGAACGTAGTCGACGCCGTTTTCACGGAACCAGCGCTGCACTTCGCGCAGCGTGTGCCGGTGCTCTTCGGGATGTTGGTACTGATAGCGCAACCACGCTTCGCGACGGGCGGGCTCGGCGCGGCGATCGCGCAGCACCGGGTCCCAGGGGATCCAGCGAAAACCGGAAAGGCGAGCGACGGCGCGGCGCGCGCGAAGGGGCAGTCGCGCATACGCGTTGTAGAGGCCGATCACCAGCACGCCGCCGGGCCGGGCCAGACGCGCGACCGACGCGAACGAGGCGCGCGGATCCGGCGTGTGATGAAGAACGCCTGAGCAGATCACGACGTCGAATGACGAGGGCCGCTGCATCGCGAGCCAGTCGCAGCGACGGTCGCGCGAAGTCCGCGCCGACTACGGTGCGACCGCTGCTGGCGAGAAAGAGGCTGAGCTGTCCGGTGCCGCATCCGATCTCGAGGACCAGGGCGTCCGGCGGAATCGCATCGTCGAGCAGTCGCGCGAATTCGCTGCGGGCTGCGCGCGCACGCAACGCGGAGAGGCTGTCGCGCGGCGGGTATCCCGGGAACGGCGACTTCTCGTAGAAACCGCGAACGCGATCGTCAGAAGATGGCATACACGAACGGCGCCAGCGCCTCGACGCTGGCCGCGGCCACCAGTACCACCCCGGTCACGCAGAGGAAGACGATCAGCGGCACCAGCCACTTCTGATCGCGCCACAGGCCGCGCGCGCCGTCGGCGATGGTTGGCGCGGCGCTTCCCAGCACCAGCAGCGTGCGCGCGATCTTTCCTCGGCGGCGGATCATGCGACGGCCTCCTCACGCTGCGGCGCTTCCTGCGCGCGCTGCTTGCTCACCAGCGCGCTGCCTGCGACCAGCAGATCGATGCCGGAACGGCGGAAGGTCGAATAGCCCTCCACGGCGCGATTGACGATCGGCTCACCCGCCAGGTTGAAGCTGGTGTTGAGCAGGACCGGAATGCCGCTTCGCGAGCCGTACGCTTCGAGAAGAGCGTGGAAGCGCGGCGCCAGATCCCGCTCGACGGTCTGCACGCGAGCCGTGCCGTCGACATGCGTGACCGCTGCGAGGCGGTTGCGCCACTCGGCCCGCACGGGAAAATCGATCGGGACCGCCGGCGCGAAGGGACGGAATTCCTCGCGATGCTTGATGCTGCGATTGAGCCTCTCGCGCATCGCCGCATCGTGCGGCGCGGCGAGGATGCTGCGGTTGCCGAGCGCACGCGGGCCGAGCTCGCTGCGCCCCTGCATCCAGCCGACGATGCGGCCCGACGCCAGCTCATCCGCGACGCGCGCGATCAATTCGTCCTCGCGCGCGATCTCTTCGGCGGGCAGTCCATCTTCGAGCGCGATGCGGACCAGCTCGCCTGCATCGATGGAAGGACCCCAGTAGGCATGCCCGGGCATCTCACGGTGCGGCTGCGCGAAATGAATCCGATCCGCGTAGAGCGCGGCGCCGAGCGCACAACCCGCATCGCCCGGCGCAGAGGGCACATACACATTGTCGAATCCGGCCTCGCGGAGAATGCGCGCGTTGGCGACGCCGTTGAGCGCGACGCCGCCGCCGTAACAGAGATCGCGCAATCCAGTCTCGCGCTGCAGCGAGGAAGCCAGATCGACGAGGATCTCCTCGAGCACGCACTGCACGCTCGCGGCGACGTCGGCGTAGCGCGCGCCCTCCAGCGTCTCCAGATCGATCGGCTCCCACGGATCGCGCGCCGGCCCCAGCGCGTCGCACAATTTCTGCGAATAGCTCCGCTGCGCCGCGGTGTGGAAATCGAAGTAGCTCAAGTCGAGCGCGAGGCCGCCGTCGGCGGTCCGCCGCGCGATGCGGCGCACCACGTCGGCGAACGCCGGTTTTCCGTACGCGGCGAGCCCCATCACCTTGTACTCGCCTTCGTTGACGGGAAACCCGAGGTACGCGGTGAAGGTCGAATAGAGCATCCCCAGCGAGTGCGGGAAGCGGAGCTCGCGCAGCATCTCGATCGAGGCCACGCCGCCGTCGCTCACCGTGCCGCGCCCGAGCGAAAGCGTGGCCCATTCGCCGACGCCGTCGGCGGTGAGGATCGCCGCCGCGCGCGAAGGCGATCCGAGAAATGCAGCCGCAGCGTGTGAACGGTGATGATCGGTGAAGAGGATGCGATCGCCACGAACTCCGAGCTGCGAGGCGATGATGCCTTTCACCCACAGCTTGCCGCCGAGCGCGTTCTGCATCGCGCGCGGAAAGCTGCGCCAGGTGCGGGGAAAGCCACGCAGCGCCATGGTGACGATGCGCTCGAACTTCAGCATCGGCTTCTCGTAGAAGACGACGGCGTCGAGATCCTCGGGCGAGAGGCCGGCGTGGTCGAGGCACCACTCGATGGCGGCGAGCGGAAATCCGGCGTCGTTCTTCCGGCGGGAGAGGCGCTCCTCTTCGACCGCCGCCGCCGGCTGGCCGTCGATCAGCAGGGCCGCCGCGGAATCGTGGTAGTGCGCCGAGATCCCCAGGATTCGCATCAGTATTGGCTCTCGAGCGCGGGGGCGGAGCGTGTCCGCACGAAGCCCGGCGGGTCGCGATTCGCCGCCCGCCGGGCGAGCAGCGCGAACAGCGGCAGCACGATGAAGTACTGCGCCGTCAAAACCGCGGCGCCGATCGCCGAGGCCAGCGCCATCGCCAACCGCAGATAGGCTTTCCACACCCGGACCGCGCGCGCCTGCCAGAGATCCATTCCCTGTTTACGCGGCGAGAGGCGCGCCAGCTGCTTGCGGGTGTAGGTCATGTGAAATGCCTCGTCTTCGAGAATTCTTGCGAACAGCGCGCGCGTCTCGGCATCGCAGTCGAGCACTTCTTCGTAGAGCGCGAATCGGCCGGCGGCAGCCTTCTCTGACAGATGCAGGAACGCGAGCAAGGTTCCCTCGCCCTGGACCTCGACCCGCAGGTCGTCGAGGCCGCGCTCGCCGGGGGCGATCCAATTCGCGTCGATCCCCGCGACGCGGTGCGGCAAGCGCTGGAGCAGCGCGCGTCCGCGTGCGCGAAAGAGATCGGCGTGTCGCATTTCGTCCTGCGCGTGGCGAAGATAAAGCCGGCGCAGCAGCGGATCGGCGGTCAGCTCCGCCGCGCGCGAAAGATCGCGGCCGCCGTCGGCCTCGGTCTCCGCGAAGCGCAGCAGCTTCCGGGCGCGCCGGTGCGCGTCGACCCAGATCCAGCGATGCAGCGGCTTGAGCAGCCGGTCGATGGCGGACGGCGCGCTGCGCACGGCGGGAACGCTAGCACATGACCTGTTACGCTGAGGTCGTGCTGCGCACGAGTGTCCGGTTGCTGCTCCTTGCCCCTGCCGTCGCGCTGCTTGCAGGTGCGGCAATCGCCGATCGCGCATGGTGGACGCAACACGTCGTTGTGCCCGCCTGTTACCTGCCACCCGCTGATTGGAAACTGACCGCGTTTCGCGTGGCGCTCCTGCTCTCCGGGCTTGCGCTCGCCATCTGCGCGTGGCTTGCCCGCAATCCGACGGCGGACGGCGTTGCGCGCGTCGTGCTCTCGGTCGCGCTCGCGTTCTGTGCCGCCGAGCTCGGTCTGCGCGTCCTGGACAAGCCCGAGAGTCAGACGCCGCATCCGCGGCTCGAATGGTTGTTGGGCGCGGCCGATGCGCGCACGGGGTGGAGCTTCATCCCGCGGCGATCGCTGCGATTCGGCGCGCCCGGCGGGGGCCCGGTCGTCACCTACGCAATCGACGCGCACGGCGATCGGGCGGCGTCGCAGGATTTCGTCGAAGATCCCGCAGCCTCGACGGTCGTCGTGGCTGGCGAATCGATCGCGGTCGGGCACGGCCTCGAATGGAAGGACACCTTCGCGGCGAACGTCGGCGAGCGATTGCATTCGCAGATCGTGAACGTCGCCGTCGGCGGCTACGGAAGCGATCAAGCGTACTTGCGCGCTTCAGATGCGCTGGCACGCCTGCGGCATCCGATCGTGCTCGTCAGCACCGTGCTGCCGGTGCAACTGCATCGCAACCTCGACGACTCCCGCGCGCACCTGGAGCTGCAGAACGGCGCGTTGATCCTCGTTCCCGGCTTCCGGCCGCGCCTGCGGTTGCGCGAGTTGATCGCGGATGAGCTGCAGATCATGCCGCAGTGGCGGATCGCGAAGAGCGAAAAGCTCACCCGGACCATTCTCGAGGCCACGGCCGCGGCGGCGAAAGCGAGCGGAGCGCGGCCGCTCTTCGTCGCGCCCGTCTTCGGCCGCGAGCCGGAGCTGTTGCGCGAGCTGCTCGACGGACTGCCCCACGTGACGGTCGAGCTCGGCCCGGCGCGCATCATGCCGTGGGACGGGCATCCCGATCGCGAAGGCGCGAAGCAGATCGCCGACGCGATCGTGGCCGCGCTTCAGTAGGTCAGCTCGCCCTGCGCGCGCACCGCGGTCATCGCCGCCAGGTTGACGACGTCCTGCACCGACGCGCCCTGCTGCAACACGTTGACCGGTTTCACCATCCCCATCAGCACCGGTCCGATCACTTCCGCGCCGCCCAGACGCCAGAGCAGCTTGTAGCCGATGTTGCCGCTGTTCAGGTCGGGGAAGATGAGCACGTTGGCATCGCCGCCCAGCCGCGCGAAGGGGAATTCGGCTTCGCGCACCGATCGGACCACCGCCGGGTCGACCTGCATTTCGCCTTCGACCTCGAGGTCGGGCCGCCGCGCGCGCACCATCTCCACCGCCCTGCGCACCTTCAACGGCGACCCCGATCGATCGGTCCCGAAGTTGGAATACGAGAGCATGGCGATCCGTGGCGTCAGCTCGAACGCGCGCGCCAGCTCGGCCGTCGAGATGGCGATGTCGGCCAGCTCTTCCGCGCTCGGGTCGGCGTTCACCGTGCAGTCGGCGAACAATTTCAGGCTCTCCTTGAAGGCGACGATGTACGTGCCCGACGCGCGCCGCCCTTCCTGCGTGCGGACGATCTCCAGCGACGGGCGAATGGCTTCCGGATACGTGCGCGTCAATCCCGTCACCAGTCCGTCGACCAGACCCTCTTTCAACATCATTGCCGCGAAAGTGTTGCGCTGGCGGACGCGATAGACGGCCTCGGCCCAGGAGACGCCCGACCGCTGGCGCAGCTCGTAGAACTTCTTCGCATACGAGTCGAACTTGTCGCTCGACAGCGGATCGATGATCTCCTGATCGGCAATTCCCGCGAGGTGCGCTTCGTTCGCCAGCTCGAGGATCTCCTCGCGTTTCCCCAGCAGCACCGGCTCGCAGATGCGCTCCTCGGCCAGCTGCTGCGCGGCGCGGAGGATGCGCGGGTGATTTCCCTCGGGGAACGCGATGCGCGTCAGGCGCCGCCGGGCGCGCGAGACGATCACCGTCATCACTTCGTAGGTGCGACCCTGCCGCCGGCGCAACGAGTCGACGTACGTCTCGTGCTCGAGCGCGATGCGCGCGACGCCGGATTCGACCGCCGCCTTCGCGACCGCCGGCGCGACCGCGGTGAGCACGCGCGGATCGAACGGCTTGGGGATGATGTAGTCGCGGCCGAAGTGGAACGCCTGCCCTCCGTACGCCGCGCTCACGCTCTCCGGCACGTCCTGACGCGCCAGCGCCGCCAGCGCGTGCGACGCCGCCAGCTTCATCTCGTCATTGATCGCTTTGGCGCGCACGTCGAGCGCGCCGCGGAAGATGCCGGGGAAGCCGAGGACGTTGTTGACCTGGTTGGGATAGTCGCTGCGGCCGGTGGCCATGATCACGTCCGAGCGCACTTCCATCACTTCTTCCGGCAGGATCTCCGGCACCGGATTCGCCAGCGCGAAGAGGATCGGATTCGACGCCATCGACGCGACCATCTCCTTGCTGATCACCCCGCGCGCAGAGAGTCCCACCATCACGTCCGCGCCGCGCGCGACTTCCGCCAGCGTGCGCGGCTGGGAGCCTTGCGCGAAGACGTCCTTCCACTCGTCCATGTCCTCCTTGCGGCCGCGGTGGACGAGCCCGTACTTGTCGCACATCCAGAGGTTTCCCCGCGGCACGCCGAGCTTGACGTACTGCTCGGCGCAGGCGACCGCCGCAGCGCCGGCGCCGACGAAGACGACCTTCACCTCGGTGATTTTCTTCCCGACCAGCTCCAGCGCGTTGATCAACGCCGCGCCGGTGATGATCGCCGTCCCGTGCTGATCGTCGTGGAAGACCGGAATCGCCATCTCCGATCGCAGCCGACGCTCGATGACGAAGCACTCCGGGCTCTTCACGTCCTCGAGGTTGACCGCGCCGAAGGTCGGCTCGAGCGCCTTCACCACCTTGCAGAATCCGTCGATGTCCTTCGCATCCACCTCGATGTCGAAGACGTCGATGTCGGCGAACTTCTTGAAGAGGACGCCCTTGCCCTCCATCACCGGCTTCGAGGCGTACGCGCCGATGTCGCCGAGGCCGAGCACGGCGGTGCCGTTGGAGATCACCGCAACCAGGTTTCCGCGGGTCGTGTACTTGTAGGAAAGCTCCTGGTCCGCCGCGATCTCGAGGGAAGGCTCGGCGACGCCGGGGCTGTATGCCAGCGAGAGCTCGCGCGCCGTCGCGCACGGCTTGGTGGGAACGACCTCGATCTTTCCCTTGCGTCCCGACGAATGGTAGTCGAGTGCGTCCTGTTTCGACGTCTTGGTGTCGAAGGTGATCGCCATGCGCGCGTCTTACTTCACTTTCGCGACGCGCGCGATGTGGCGCTTGTTCACCAGCGCCACCTTCTCCTTCTCCGCCAGCCGGACGAACGGCTGCGTGTCGTTGAGATAATCGAGCAGACGGGAGCGCTCCGGCGGCATGGTGAAGGCGACCGTGCCGCGCAGCATCGTACCGTCGATCAGTGTGATCTCGACGTCGTGCTGGTCGCCGCCGGACAGATCCTCGCCCAGCTCCCACTCGCGTGCGACCCGCGCCGCGGCGATGCCGTGGCGGTTGAGGAACGTCATGCTGTCGGTGAGCACGTCGACAGCGGGAACGAAGTCGTCCGCGGCGTTGAGCAGGTCGGAGAGCCGCTCCGGCCCGGTGTGCCGCGAAGCGAACTCCGCCAGGAACACCGTCACCTGGCGCGCGGCGCCGCCCGGCAGCAGCACTTCCACCTGCGCCCGGCGTTTGGGGACCCTCAGCTCGTCGCTCATCTTCCCCTCCTTGAAGCGCCATGGTACGCGCTCGCCATGCCCCTGCGCGAGATCGTCCCCGGCGTCCTCACCTGGCCGTGGTTCTCGGAGCGACACGGCTACGACTTCAACGGCTACATCGTACGCGAGATCGCCATCGATCCCGTAGAAGGCGACATCGACGTGCCGCTGCGCCGCATCGTGCTCACCAACCGCAATCATTTTCGCGCCGCGGCGAAGCTGCGCGCGAAGACCGGCGCGCGGGTGGCGGTGCATCCGGCCGACGCCGAATTCGTCAGGAAGCAGGGTGTCGAAGTCGATGACGACTTGAATTACGGCGATCAAATCGCCGGCTTCACCGTGGTCGACGCGCACGGCAAATCCCCGGGCGAGATCGCGCTCTGGAATCCGGAGCGAAAGCTGCTCATCGTCGGCGACGCTTGCGTGGGCAAGCCGCCCGGCTCGTTCGCGCTGCTGCCGCCGAAAGTGATCGACGATCTTCCCGCGCTGCAGCAATCGCTGCGGCGGCTCGCGGATCTCGAGCCGGAGACGGTGCTGGTCGGCGACGGCGCGCCAGTCTTGAAGGCAGCGGCCGAAGCGCTGCGCGCGCTGGTGCGGAGCTTCGCATGAGCGACGATCTCGACAAGCTGCTGGAGACGATGTTCCAGGCGCATCCGTGGCACGGCGTCGATCCCGGCGATCCGGCCGGAGTGGTGCAGGCCTTCATCGAGATCGCGCCCACCGATACGGTGAAGTACGAACTGGACAAGCGAAGTGGTCACTTGAAAGTCGATCGGCCGCAGCGCTACTCCAGCCAGCCACCGACGCTCTACGGCTTCATCCCGCAGACCTATTGCGGCAAGCGCGTCGGCGAGCGCTGCTCGGAGCGCACCGGCGTGCCCGGCGTCAAGGGCGATGGCGACCCGATGGACGTCTGCATCCTCACCGAGAAGACGATGGCGCATGCCAACTTCTTTCTTCGCGCGCGGCCGATCGGCGGGCTGCGGATGGTCGACGGCGAGGAGGCGGATGACAAGATCGTCGCAGTGCTCGAGCGAGACATGGCGTACGGCGATCTGCGCGACATCGCCGACGCGCCCGGCGGCGTCGTCGAGCGACTGCGCCATTACTTCCTCACCTACAAACAGATGCCCGGCGAGCCCGCGCGCACGGTCCGCATCGCGGAAGTCTACGATCGCGTCGAGGCGGTGGAGATGATCCGCCGCAGCCTTCTCGACTACCGCGAATCGTTCGGCCCTCCGGAAGGTCGCGCCGCGCTGCTCTCGCGCCTGCTCGGGCAGCGCTCGTCTTGAAGCTCACGCTGACGCGCCAGATCCTCCTCGGTCTCCTGCTCGGCATCGGCGCCGGCTGGCTGGCCGGACCCGAGTACGCGCAGTACTTCAGGCCCTTCAGCCAGATCTTCCTGCGCCTGGTGAAGATGCTGATCGCGCCGCTGATCTTTTCGACGCTGGTCGCGGGCATCGCCGGAGGCGGACATCTCAAGGTCGTCGGGCGGATGGCGGTGAAGGCGCTGATCTACTTCGAAGTGGTGACGACCATCGCCATCGCCATCGGACTGGTGGCGGTGAATCTGACCAGGCCCGGCATCGGAGTGGTGCTGCCGCCGCAGACGGTGAAGACGCTGGCGCCGCCGCAGACGTGGCAGGAATTCGTGCTGCACGTCTTTCCGGATTCGATCGTGCGCCCGGTGGTCGCGCTGTGCGAAGCGATCGCCGAAACGATGTTCCGCTTCACCGACATCGTCATGCGCTACGCGCCGATCGGCGTCGGCTGCGCGATGGCGTACACGGTGGCGCACGGCGGCCTCGGCGTGTTGTGGAACCTCGGCAAGCTGGTGGGCACGCTCTATCTCGCGCTGCTGGTGCTGATCGGGGCGGTGTTCGTGCCGGTCGCGCTCGCCTTTCGCGTCCCGCTGCGCAAGTTCGTGCAGGCCGTGCGCGAGCCGGCGGCGATCGCCTTCAGCACCACCTCGAGCGAGGCCGCCCTGCCGCGGGCAATGGAATCGATGGAGCGCCTCGGCGTTCCGCGGCGCATCGTCGCCCTCATCCTGCCGCTCGGATACAGCTTCAACCTCGACGGTTCGTCGCTCTACATCTCACTCGCCGCGATCTTCGTCGCCCAGGCGGCCGGCGTAAACCTGAGCTTCGGCCAGCAGTTCGGCATGCTGCTGGTGCTGATGCTGGCGACGAAGGGAATCGCCGGCGTGCCGCGCGCGTCGCTGGTCGTGCTCTCCGGCGCGCTGATGCAGTACGGGCTGCCGCTCGAGGGCGTGGCGGTGCTGCTCGGCGTCGACGAGCTGATGGACATGGCGCGAACGGCGGTGAACCTGATCGGCAACTGCCTGGCGACGGTGGTGATCGCGCGCTGGGAAGGCGAGTTCACCGATACTTGAGGCCGGTGCCGGTGTTGAAGACGACGACTTTGTCGTCCGGTTTGATCCAGCCGCTCGAGCGCAGCGTCCTTGTCGCCGCCCACGCCGCGCCGCCCTCGGGGCAGACGTCGATCCCGGTCTTGCGCGCGAGCTCCTCCGCGGCCGGCACGATTTCGCGTTCCGCGACGGCGATCGCCGTCCCCCGCGTTTCGCGCAGCGCGCGCAGGCAGATGAAACCGCCGATCGGCGAGGGCACGCGCAGTCCGTACGCTTCGGTAACCGGCTGCGGCCACGGTTCGGTCTTCGACGAGTCTTCGACGAAGCCTTTGACCACCGGGGCGCAGCCTTCGGCCTGCACGCTCACCAGGCGCGGGCGTTCGCCACCGATCCAGTTCATCGACTGCATCTCGTCGAACGCCTTCCACATCCCGACGAGACCCGTACCGCCGCCGGTCGGGTAGACGATCACGTCCGGCAGCTTTTCGTCGAGCTGTTCGAACAGCTCGTACGCCATCGTCTTCTTGCCTTCGACGCGGTACGGCTCTTTCAACGTCGAGACGTCGAATGCATTGCGCGGGCCGTTCGACTTCAGCCATTTGCCGGCGTCGGCGATGTTGCCGGGCACCAGGTGCACTTCCGCGCCGTAGTGACGGCACTCCTCGATGAACGCGGGCGGCGTGTCCTCGGGCATCGCAACGGTGACGGGCAATCCCGCCGCGGCGCCGTAGGCGGCCAGCGCACCGGCAGCGTTTCCTGCCGAGGGCGCGGCGAGCGCTTCGGCGCCGAGCGCGCGAGCCATCGAGACCGCGAGCGACATTCCACGCGCCTTGAACGACCCGGTCGGATTGCGCGCCTCGTCCTTGATCAGGATGCCGTTTCCGGCGGCGAGCAGCGGCGTGAAACCCTCGGCGAGCGAAACGGCGTGCTTCCGGTCGATCGGCAGCACCGGCGAATACCGCCACAACGTCGGCGGGCCGTTCGGTTCGAACGAGCGAAGATCGTAATCCACCCGCAGCGGCATCCCGCACTTCGTGCAGACCGTCTGCAGCACGCGGTGATCGTGTGGAGCACCGCAGGCGAAGCAGGACAACCCTTTCACCAACGCATTGAGCATGAGAGGTCTGGCTTGTACCATCGGGGAGGACCGGCCCAAAATGAGCAAGGCGCCATATCCGCCGATCGAGCCGAGGCCGATCATCGCGCGCTTCCCCGAACCGCGGGCGGGCGAGGACGTGGTTGCGGTCAGCCGATCGATGACGCCCGCGCTGGTGCTGGAAGCCTACCGGCTGGGGATCTTTCCCTGGCCGGTGCGGCAGGGCCTGGTGCCGTGGGCCTCGCCCGATCCGCGCGCGATCTTTCCGCTGCAACCGCGCAAGCCGTGGCCGCGAACCGTCCAGCGCGCGTTCAAGCCGGATTTTCGCGTCACCTTCGATCACGCCTTCGGACAGGTGATGCGCGCGTGCGGAGAGCGGCCGAGCGAGGGCACATGGATTACAGCGGATATACTTTCCACGTATGACGAGCTGCACGACCTCGGCTGGGCGCACAGCGTCGAGGTCTGGGACGAAGATCGCCTCGCCGGCGGACTGTACGGAATCGCCATGGGCGCGCTCTTCGCCGGCGAGTCGATGTTCCATCGCGAGACCGGCGCCTCGAAGGTCGCCTTCGCTTCCTGCGCGGAGCGCTTGCGCGAGCGGGGCTTCCAGATCTTCGACGTGCAGGTGTTGACCGACCATCTCGAGATGCTGGGCTGCATCGAGATCCCGCGCGCCGAATATCGGGCACGCGCCGCGGAGGCCATTGCCAAGCCGGCGCGCTTCGATTGATAACGATCGCATGCGGTTCGGCATCGACTTCGGGACCACGCACACCGTCGTCGCGCTGGTCGATCGCGGCAACTATCCGATCGTGTCGTTCGAGCACGGCGACGTGATTCCGTCGCTCGTCTCGGTCGATCCTTCGGGCGCGCTGCGCTTCGGCCACACCGAGCCGGGTTGGCCGGTGCTGCGGTCGTTCAAGCGGCTGCTCGACGCTCCACATGCCGACGTGGAAGTGCAGCTGGCCGGAAAGTCGTATGCGCTCGCCGATCTGCTGGCGCGATTTCTCGCCTGGGTGCGCGAGGAGATCGTGTTCCATTCCAACGCGGGGTTGCGCAAGGGCGAGCCGATCGAGGTCGCCGTCAGCGTGCCCGCCAACGCCTCCACGGCGCAGCGGCTGCTGACGATGGACGCGTACCGCCGCGCCGGCTTCGAGGTGAAGGCGGTCCTCAACGAGCCGAGCGCGGCCGGATTCGAATACGCCCATCGCTTTCGCGAAACGGTGACCAGCAAGCGCGAGTACGTGCTGGTCTACGACCTCGGCGGAGGCACCTTCGACGCGTCGCTGATCCACATGGAGGGCCGCAACAACGAAGTCATCACTTCGAGCGGCGTCTCGCGGCTGGGCGGCGACGATTTCGACGAGGCCATCGCGCGTCTGGTGCTGGCGAGGCACGGCGGTGAGGTGACTCGCGCACTGCTCGACGACGTGGGCGTGCAGAAGGAAGCGATCGGCCCGAACACGCGGCGGTTCGCGGTCGACGTGGGCGACAAGCACGTCGTGCTGCCGATCGAGGACGTCTACGAGGCCTGCTCGCGGCTCGTCGAGCAGACGCTGCAGGCGATGGAGCCGGCCATGCGCGATCCGCGGCGCGGAGACGATCCGGTCCCGTGGAGCGAGCTGGCGGGAATCTACGTGGTCGGCGGGGCCTCGGCGTTTCCGCCCGTCTATCGGCGGCTGCGCGAGCGGTTCGGCACGCACCGCGTGCGGAGGTCGCCGCATCCGTTTGGATCTTGCGCCATCGGCCTCGCCATCCATCTCGACGAGCCGGCCGGGTACAAACTGTCCGAACGTCTCTCGCGGCATTTCGGCGTCTTCCGCGAGGAACGCGCTGGCGAAAAAATTTCCTTCGATGTGCTGGTGCCGAAGGACACCGCGCTGCCGGCGCAGGTCTTTCGCCGCTATCGCGCGGCCCACAACGTCGGGCATTATCGATTCGTCGAGTGCGGCCGTATCGAGCACGGCCGTCCGGAGGGCAATCTGGCTGCCTGGGACGAGTTTCTCTTTCCCTTCGATCCTTCGCTGCGCGCTGCCGACTTGAGCGGCGTGCCCGTGCGCCGGCTCTCCGGAGGTGGACCGGAAGTCGAGGAGATCTACCGCTGCGGCGCCGATGGGACCGTCGAGGCTTCGCTGCGTGTGATCGACGACGGCTTCGAGCGGAAAGTGAGGCTGGCTCGCCGATGAATTCGCGACGTGAGCTGATCCTTTCGATGGCATCGCTGTGGCTCGCGCGCGTCGCGTCCGCTGCCGAAGCGGTGCGCCTGCCGGTGCGCGATCGCCTTCGGAAGCTCGACGAGCTGAGCGGCGCGCTGGCGCATCGCGAGATCGGTCAGGTCGACTGGCAGAACGGCGTCGAGGCGCTGGCGCGCGGCATCGATCTCGCCGAGCTGTGCCGGCTCGCGGATTTCGAGCGCGTCGCGGCGCGGTTACCGCTCCTGCCGAAAGGGACCAACGCCGAGGTGATTCAGCTTCTGCCCGGCCAGCGTTTCACTCCGAAGATCTTCGCCATGGGCAAGGGCCGCGCCATCATCCCGCACGGCCACGTGAACATGGTCTCGCATCATCTGGTCCTGCAGGGCGAATTGCATGGATGGCACTGGGAGCGCGTGCGCGACGAACCGGAAAACCTGATTCTGCGGCCGACGATCGACCGAAGGTTCAAGCCGGGCGACAGCTCGTCGATCTCCGATCAGCGCGACAACGTGCACTGGTTCGTCGCCACCAGCGACCGCGCGTACACGCTCGATTGCATCGTCGACAACCTCGATCCGTCGCGCGGTTATCGATTCCACATCGACTTCGTCGATCCCGACCGCGCAAGGAAGCAGCCCGACGGTACTTTGCGCGCGCCGCGCCTCGAGCTGGACGAAGCGCTCAAACG
>VBLM01000349.1 GCA_005879095.1 Deltaproteobacteria bacterium | reverse complement strand
CGCTTATCTTATGACGGGAGGTCCGGCATGCTGCTGATCGCGCTTTTGATCGCACAAGCCGCGACGCCGGCCAAGGCGAGAGCGACCAAGGCGCCCGTTAAGGCTCCCGCAGTTCAAGCCCCTCCGCCTCTCTGCAGCGGCGACTACGCCGACGCGCTTCCGGCCGAGAAGGCCAACGCCATCCTCAGCGGTGAAAACAATCAGCCGTTCGTCTTCGCCATCCGCAACACCGCGACGTACGAGCACGTCTACTACGGCCACGACGGCAAGCTGCGCCGCGCCTATCTGCGTTCGGTCGTACACGGGACCGGCTTCGCCTACCGGGTAGTCAACGGTGAGACCCAGATCGTCACCAACGAGCACGTCGCCGGCCAGCCGGACGTCACCGACGACGAGCATCCGGTCGAAGGCGTGCCGCTGGGCTCGAAGAAAGTCCGCGAGCAGCTCAAGATCGTCCGCGACGAGAATGACGACTACGAGCCGGGCCACATCGCGCTCTCGAAGCTTCTGGCGGATCCGCAGGCGGACATCGCCGTGCTCAAGGCCAGGAAGCAGCTGGCGGTGATGCCGTACCGGATGGGGCGGTCTGCCTCGCTCCGGCCCGGAAATCTCGTGCAAGTGCGCGGCTTTCCGCTCGGCGCGTTCGCAGCGTTGAACTCGGGCAAGGTGCTCAATCCGATGACGGTCGATTCCGAGCGCGGCTGGAACCACGTCGACTTCGTCGTCGACGCGCTCTTGAACTCGGGCAACAGCGGCAGCCCGGTGTTCGCCATCTCCTGCCGGACGGCCGAGCCGGAGCTGGTGGGCGTGTTTCACGCCGGGTACACCGACGCCGCCGCGTTGAACGCAGTCGTCGCCATCGATCAATTGCGCGACGAGCTCGACACGCTCCACGTTCCCAAGCGCGATCCGGCCGGCTCGCACGCCGACATCACCGCGCAGGACCGGGACCGCCTGGTCAAACAGCTCTTCGCCGACGCGACGCACAGCCTGACCTTCCCGTTCGCCGGCCGCTCGGTGGTGGCGACGCTGGTCGATCCGCAGACGCTGCGCTTCTCGATCCTCGACGACGACTACCCGCTGATCGTGCAGGAGTCGATGGCGCTGGTCGATCACAACCACAACGGCTTCGGGACGCTCGACGGGATCGCGGTCTCGGTCGACGGACAGGTCACCGAGGCGCCCGCGCAAGCGCTCGATCAGGACGTGCGCGAGCATTTCGACCGCCTCTACGACTCGCTCTGGCGGCAGGTACTGGGCGTGGTCGACTACCGCGCGCGGCTCGCCAGCGGGCGGATGAACGCGGATGCCTTCGCGGACGCGCAGGCGGCGCGGCAGCGGATCCGGCGGCGGTCGGCGGAACAGAAAGAGATATTGAGTGCCTTCCGCTTCAGGAAGCGCCGTTCCCGACATGGCCCTCAGCGGGCCGCCCTCACCGTAATTTCGTGGCAGTCTGTCGCCGTGACGACGCTCACCTTCCTCGGCGCCGCGCAGACCGTGACCGGGTCGCGCCATCTGCTCACCACCAACTCGGGCAAGCGCGTGCTGATCGACGCCGGCCTCTTCCAGGGGCGCAAGGAATTGCGCGAGCGCAACTGGGCCGACTGGACCGCCGGCAAGCTCGACGCGGTCGTGCTGACGCACGCGCACATCGATCACACCGGTTTTCTCCCGCGGCTGGTGGCGAAGGGTCTGGTCGGGCGCGTCCTCTGCACGGAGGCCACGCGCGAGCTGTCGGGGCTGCTGCTGCCCGACAGCGGCCATCTGCAGGAAGAGGACGCGCGGCACGCGAACATGCGCGGTTACTCGAAGCATCAGCCCGCCCTGCCTTTGTACACGGCGGCCGACGCGCAGGCCGCGGTCCAGCGGCTGGAGCCCTTTCCGTACGAGAAGCCGGCCGAGGTCGTCGACGGCGTGCAGGTGACGTTCCGCCGCGCCGGGCACATCCTCGGCAGCGCGTTTCTCGACATGAGAGTCGATTCCCGCCGAAATCTCTTCTCGGGGGATCTCGGCCGCTACGGGACGCCGCTGCTCGCCGATCCTTCGGACCCCGGTTCGGCGGACGCGATGTTGCTCGAGTGCACGTACGGCGATCGGACCCATCCGCAAGAACCGGCCGCCGATCAGCTCGCGCGCGCCGTCAACGACG
>VBLM01000348.1 GCA_005879095.1 Deltaproteobacteria bacterium | reverse complement strand
GGCGGTGAGCCGCGCTTCCGGCGGCTGCTACGCGGTCTGCCAGCAGGGCGAGTCGTGCAACGAGAAGACCGGCCTCTGCGAGCCGCTGCCCTGCCGCGGCAGGTGCAACGCGTCCGAGACGTGCGAGGAAGGCTTCTTCGGCATCAAATGCGTGCCCGGGCCGGCCCTCTCGGTCACCACCGGCACGGCGGTCCCCGCCAGTACCGTGCCGCCGCCGCCGAAGGACAAGGACAAGCCGCCGGTCCCGGACGCCGCCAAGCCTTGATCCGTTTTCCCGCTCGAAAGGACGGCTTCTCCCTCGGCGGCGAGTTGCTCTTGCCCGAGCGCGCCCCGAGGGCCTGCGCGGTCGTGGCCGGCGCGATGGCGGTGCGGGCGAAGTTCTATGCGCCGTTCGCGCGATACCTCGCGGAGCAGGGCATCGCCGCCTTGATCTTCGACTACCGCGGCATCGGCGCCTCGCGCCCCGACGGCTCGCTGCGCGGCTTCGAAGCGCACTTCCACGACTGGGGCGAGAAGGACATCGGCGGCGCCATCGATCTGCTGACCGCGCGCTTCCCCGGCCTGCCGCTGTATTTCGTCGGCCACAGCGCCGGCTCGCAGCTGATGGGCCTGGTCCCCGATGCGCCGGTGAAGTCCGCGCTTTTCGTCGCCTCCGGCACCGCGTACTGGCGCGCCTATCACGGACGGGCGCGCGCGTTCATGGGAACGCTCTGGTACGCCCTGATTCCGACCTTCACCGCGCTCTACGGCTATCTGCCGATGCGCCTCGTCGGACAGGGCGACGACGTCCCGCTCGGCGTCGCCCGCGAATGGGCGAAGTGGGGCAAGGATCCGCGCTACGTCTATAGCTACGCCGCACCGCGCGGCGGCCTCGGCTACACGCGTTACATGGGCCCCCTGCGCATGCTGGCCTTCGCCGACGACAACTACGCGCCGAAGACCGCCGCCGAGTCGCTCCTCTCCCTCTATACCGCTGCGCGCAAGGAGCTGCAGTTGCGCCCCGGCCCGGTCGGCCACTTCGGTTTCTTCCGCAATCCCGAGCTGTGGCCGGAACAGATCGCGTGGCTGCAACGATCGGATGTTCTTTAGGAAACATGCGGAGTTGCAGCGACGGCGGCCGCTGCACAGCATCGGTCGATCATGTCCGAACAGGTCCACGAAGAAGAGCGGCACGAAGGCAACGGCCACGACGCAGAGAAGCAGCCCGAGCCGCGCAAAGACCCGAAGAAGGCCCGCCGCAACAAGATCATCGCCATCGCGGCGGTGGCGAACATCACCGCCGTCAGCTCGCGCGTGCCGGGGACGGTGGTCGCCGTTCATGTCGAGGACAACCAGCAGATCAAGGCCGGCGATCTGCTGATCGAGCTCGATCAGGCCGATCTTCAAGTATCGCTCTCCAGCGCGCGGGCGGCGGTGGCCCTGGCGCAGGCGCAGCTCGAAGCCGAGCAGCCGGGGGTGCCGATTACGCAGACTTCGAACCGTGCGACCGTCCAGAGCGCGCAGGACGAGGTGGCGAACTCGCAGGCCGACCTCGAAGCCGCGCGGAAGGACCTCGATCAGGCGGTGGCGCGCGACAAGTTCGCCCAGCAGCAGAAGCAGCGCGGGCAGATGCTCCTGACAGCGAAGACCATTCCGCAGGCCGACTACGATCAGAGGGTCTCGGCGGCCGACGCGGCGGCGGCGGCGGTGGCGGCGGCGCGGCAGCGGGTCGACCAGCGGCGGGCACGGCTGACGACGGCGCAGGCCCGCTTCTCCGAAGCGCGCGCCAACGCGCCGCGTCAGCTCTCGGCGCGGCAGGCGGGCCTCTCGGTGCGCGAGGCCAACCTCGAGCTGGCCCAGGCGCAATTCAAGCAGGCCGAGGGAAGCGGTCGGTCAACGTCGGCGATCGCGTCCAGCCGGGCCAGGAATTGCTCTCGCTGACGCAGACTTCCGACCTCTGGGTGACGGCGAACTTCCGCGAGACGCAGATCCAGCACATGAAGGCCGGCCAGAAGGCGACCGTGCACGTCGACGCGATCTCGCGCGACTACAACGCGACGGTCGAGAGCTTCGCCGGCGCGACCGGCGCCCGCTACAGCCTGATGCCGCCGGAGAACGCGAGCGGGAACTACGTCAAGGTGGTGCAGCGAATCCCGGTGCGGCTGCGGCTCGACCAGGGCCAGCCGGAGATGGAGCGGCTGCGACCCGGCATGTCGGTCGAGCCCAAGGTGCGCGTGCGGTGAAGTCTTCCGAAGAAGGCTGGACCGGCGGGCACAACCCGTGGACGGTCGCGCTGGTCGTCACCATGGCGACGTTCATGGAGGTGCTCGACACCACCATCGTCAACGTCTCGCTGCCGCACATCGCCGGGAACCTGTCGGTCACCGAAGAACAGGCGACGTGGGTGCTGACCTCGTACCTGGTCTCCAACGCGATCGTGCTGCCGATCAGCGGCTGGCTGGCGACGCGGATCGGCCGCAAGCGGTTCTACATGAGCTGCGTGGCTCTCTTTACACTCAGCTCCTTCGCGTGCGGAATCGCCCCCAACCTGGGCCTGCTGATCTTCTTCCGCGTCGTCCAGGGGATGGGCGGCGGCGGCCTCGGTCCCAGCGAGCAGGCGATTCTCGCCGACACTTTCCCGGCTCGAAAGCGCGGCATGGCCTTCGCGGTCTACGGCATGGCGGTGGTGCTGGCGCCGGCCATCGGACCGACGCTGGGCGGTTTCATCACCGATCACTACTCGTGGCGCTGGGTCTTCTTCATCAACGTGCCGGTCGGAATCGCCTCGCTGCTGCTCTCGGCCCGCATCGTCACCGACCCGCCGCACCTGGTCGAGGCTCGCAAGAAGGTGGGACCGATCGACGGCGTCGGCCTCGGCCTGATCGCGGTCGGCCTCGGGACGCTGCAGTACGTCCTCGACAAGGGCCAGCAGGACGACTGGTTCACCTCGCCCGCGATCGTGGCCTTCAGCACCATCGCGGCGGTCGCGCTGGTCACTTTCGTCATCTGGGAATGGCGGCAGGAGCACCCGGTCGTGGAGGTGAAGCTCTTCCGCAGCCCGACGTTCGCGATCACCAATCTCTTGATGCTGACGCTCGGCGTGTCGCTCTACGGGAGCACGGTGCTCTTGCCGCAGTACGTGCAGATCTGGCTCGGCTGGTCGGCGCAGGACGCCGGCCTCGCGCTCTCACCCGGCGCCTGCGTGGTGATCGTGATGCTGCCGCTCGTCGGCCGGCTGATCACGAAGTTCGACGCGCGCTGGCTGATCGCCTTCGGCTTCGCCATCCTCGCGTTTTCGCTCTACCACATGGCGCGAACCATCTATCCCGGCATCGATTTCTCGACCGCCGTGTGGCTGCGCATCTACCAGAGCTGCGGGATGGCGTTCCTCTTCGTGCCGATCAACACCGCGATGTATGCCGGCGTCCCACCCTCGAAGAACAACCAGGTCTCCGGCATCGTCAACTTGGCGCGCAACATGGGCGGAAGCATCGGCATCGCCTTCGTCGCCACCGCCATCGCGCGGCGGGCGCAACTGCACCAGGCGAACCTCTCGAGCCACGTCGCCGGGCGCGAGTTCTTCCAGCACGTCCAGGGTTTCTCGCTGGCGTTGCAGCACGCGGGCATCGGCGCGGCGCGGGCGACGAAGATGGCCACCGGCGCCATCTACGGCCAGCTGATCAAGCAGTCGCAGACGCTCGCCTATCTCGACGTGCTGTTTTTGCTGGCCGTCTTCAGCGCGGTGATGGTCCCTCTCGTGCTCTTGACGAAGAAGCCGCGACCCGGCGCCGGTATGGCCCACTGAATTTGCCTACTTCTTCTCTTCCTCTCGGGTAGCCTGCCAGCTCACCACCTGCCATTGCCCGTTGCGCTTGGCGAAGGTGCCGCTGTTGCGGAAGTAGTTCGTCTTCTCGCCGGCATGCTGGACGAGGCGGAAGTTCAACACCGCGACTTCGGCGCCGAGCGGACGAACCTTCACCTCTTCGGCCGAGAAAGTCGTCTTCGGCTCGTCCGGTTTCTTGTCGCGGACACCCGGCGTATCGCCCGCGCGCATCGACTTCAGGATCTCGGCCTTGCTGCGCACCACGCCAGCCGCGCTGACGTAGACGAGATCTTCGCCCCAGAAACGCTCGTGCATCGCGGGATCGTCGACCCTGGCGAGGAACTCGTTCAGCAGGGAAGCGATTTCGGCTCGAACGTCGGCCGCGCCCGCCGAAAGGGAGTACAGGAGCGCGACGGCGATGATCCGCTTCATCGGTGCACCGCGACGCAGCGGTTGCTCCTGCACGCCGCGGCGTATTCGCTCGCCTCGGGCGGCATTTTTCCGCAGGGCCCGGTGCTCTCGCCGGTGAGTTGCGAGATCATCTGGCTGCGGCTCATGTCGCCGCAGCCGCACTCGGGCTCGCGCGCGCGGGGATGGCGGCGCGAGCGGACCTCGAGCGTGCGGCAGTGGCAGCAGGTGGAGCCGTTCGCGACCGAGCAGTCGGCGTCGGCCTCGCACGGGCCTTCGCCTTCGATGGCAGCCGCCGCGGGGGCCTTGGGTTTCGGACGGGCCTTCTTCTTCACTGCTTTCGCCGGCGCCTTCGGCGTTTCCACCGCGATCGACGCGAACGAGAGCAGGACCGCGGCAAGGATCGCGCGCATGCGCCGAACGTACCACTTTCGACCGTGCAGCCGACCTGCTGCGCGAACTTGTCCTGGGACGTAGTGGGTGGTGGCGGTCTTCACGAACAATTCCGG
>VBLM01000347.1 GCA_005879095.1 Deltaproteobacteria bacterium | reverse complement strand
CGCTCACGCTGCCAGTCGAGCCGGTGTGGCCGACGCAGTCGTCGAAAATACTGGTGGTGTTGAGCGAGAGCGCGGTGCAGCCGGCGTCGGTGCCTGCGTCGGCGCCGGCGTCGGTTCCCGCGTCAGTGCCCGCGTCGCCCGCGTCGGTGCCTCCGCTGGCGCTCGGACCGCCGTCGTAGTTGAAGCGTTCGTCGCCGTGCGTGTAGCCGGCGCATGCACAGAGGGCGAGGCCGGCGAGGAGGGCGAGGCGCATGGGTTACTTGGGCGGCTCGAGGTCCGCGGAAAGGAAGGCGAGGATGACTTCGTCGAGGCTCTTCTCGCTGATCAGCTCCTCGGCGAACAGCGTGGGAAGATCTTCGTGCGGCGCTTCGACCGGCGTGTCGCTGAAGAGAGGTGCGGCCTTCCCCGAGGCCGCGCGCGCCGGCGCAGGAGAAGTGACCGGCACCATCCGCGGCGGGGCCGACGGGCGGGTCGGCTGCGCGGGAGCGCGCGTCACCGCCGGCAGCGGCTGGCCCGGTGTGCGCGGCGAGGCCGAGGGCGGCGCGGGCTGCCAGACCGGCTGCTGCGGTTTCGCCGCCGGCTTGGCGATGGGAGTGACCGGCTTCGCGGGCGCCGTCTTTTTCGCGTATGTTTTCGCCGCAGCGGGCGCCGACGGATCGGTGTTGACGTACGAGGCCGTGTTGGTTCCGTCTGCCAGCACGCCCGGATCGTAGTGCGTCGCCGAGAGGCGTTCGGCGAGCTCGTTGAACTCGCCCGCGACGAGCCGCTTCAGCATCGCCTTGTGCTGCCCCTCCATCAGCGATCGCACCGCGGCTTGTAGATTTGGCTGGGACGTCCGGTCCGCGTAACTCGTCTTCATGCTGGCGACGATGTTCCCGCCCACGAACAAGTGGGTGATGTAGTGAGCGTGCGGCAGCCCGGAGTCCTCGGTCTGCACGTGATAGACGCTCGCGCCGTATTTCACGTTGTGGTTGAAGCCCACTACGGGCGCGCCGGGCTTTGGTGCAGTCGTCGTCATCTGAATCCAGAGTTAACAGAACAGCCTGCCATGCGCCAGAACCCACGGCGAGGGGCGAAAACTCCCGTAGTCACGGCTGTAAATCGACCAGTTCGACCATCCCGACAGGCCGGCCCAGGAAGCGTTCCGCGACCGCGCGGAAGCGGTCCGGGACGTCGGTGCAGAGGGTGCGATGGCGCGGTGCGGCACCGGGCGGCCGCAACATTTCCCGGCTGGCCATCAGCGACGCGACAGCCTCGGCGGTGGCGTCGGCGCTGTCGACGATGGCGACGCGCGGCCCGAGCACGTCGGCGATCGTGCGGGCCAGCAGCGGATAGTGGGTGCAGCCGAGCACTGCAGTGTCGACACCGATCCGGCGCAACTCGAGCAGGTATTTTTCCGCGACCAGGCGCGGGACTTCGCCGTCGGTCCACCCGTCTTCGGCGAGCGGTACGAACAGCGGGCAGGCGCGCGCCACCACGCTCGCCAGTGGAGCGAGCCGCTGCAGTGCCGCCTGGTAAGCGCCCGACGCCACCGTCGCCGGCGTGCCCAGGACGGCGATGGTTCCGCCACGCGTCCGCGCTGCCGCCGCCTGCGCTCCCGGCTCGATGACGCCGACCACCGGGATCGGCAGCGCGTCGGCGAGCGCGTGCAGGCTGTGCGCGGAGACCGTGTTGCAGGCCACGACCAGCAGCTTGATCCCGTAGGACGCGAGGTGCCGCGCCGAGAGCAGCGCGTAGCGCGTCACCACCTCTCCCGACCGCGTCCCGTAGGGAACCCGCGCCGTATCTCCGAGGTAGACGGTGTGCTCGTGCGGCAGCCGCTGGATCAGCGTGCGCAGAACGGTGAGCCCGCCCACCCCGCTGTCGAACACGCCGATGGGCGCTTCAGCGTCAGTTCGCACGCAGCGCAGATATCACGGCAGGCCTTCGGCCGTGACATCGACCGCGGTGGTGAAGGGCGCGGTGAAGAGCGTCTGCACCGGGTGGTGCGTGTAATAGGTGAGCTGGCCGCCCCTCGTGCCCTGGACGGCGAAGCTGTGCTGGCCGTCGGGCACGTCGACGATCTGCATCTCCGTCACCGGCCCGCCGATTCCGGCGCAAGCGGTATCGGCGACGGACTTGCCCCACGAGCCGCTCGCGGGTGGGTCGAAGTAGACGTAGATGTGATCGACACCGACATCGGCGCACGTCTTGCCGGAGGCGAACGTCCAGCGCACCTCGGCCGACGCGCTCGAGGGCGTAGCGACGGGGACGTTGACGGAGACGGCGGTGTCCGCGCCGGCGGCGACCGAGATGGCGACGTTGTCGACTGCGTAGTACGCGCCGTTGCTGCCGTGGGCGGCGAGCGCGAACGTATGCGAGCCGGGCGCGAGCGGGCCGATGGTGCTGCCATCGACGAGCACGCCCGCGCTGTTCGGATTGCTGCAGGGGAACCCGCCTGCGTCAGTGATGACCTTGTCGTCTACGCTGATGTTGACGCCGGTCACGCCAGCCGCAGCGCAACTCTTGCCGCCGAACGTCCAGTGCAATGTCGCGGTGCCGGTGGTCGGCGCGGCGTCGATGGTGAAGACGTTGGTGGCGCGGCTGTTGCGGACCTGGATGGTCTGCGTGGTCTGGTAGATCACGTTGCCGTCGGCGTCGAATCCGGTGACGGTGACGCTGTACGGACCGACCAGGAACGCGCCCAGGTTGACCCCGGTACCCGCCTGGTCGCAGGCAAATCTGTTGGGGTCGAGCAGCTCGCCGTCCATGTCGATCTGGATGGTGGCGACGCCGGCGTCGGCGCAGGATTTGCCCCCGAAAGTCCAGTCCACCTCGACGGGCACCCGGGTGGGCGCGCAGGCGGTCGCGGTTACGAGTCCAGCGGCAAGCAAGAGCAGGCGGCGCATCTTTGTCTCCTTGCAGCTTCAGACGATCGGGCCCCTTCGTGCATTCAGACCCGCCGGAGTACGACACGGCCACACATGCAAACCTGCGTCCGCGTTCGTGCGTTGACATGGTGCGCATCGCGAGGGAGAACCGCGCCCGCCATGAATGGGAGCCTGAATTACGTCGAGATGGTCGCGCACGCCGGGCCGATCGTCACCGGCACGCTCTTGATCCTCATCCTCGCTTCGGTCGCCAGCTGGACGATCATCTTCCGGAAGGTGCTCCATCTGCGCCGCGCGCAGGCGGAGAGCGTGCGGTTCCTCGAGACGTTCTGGCGGAGCAAGCGGCTGGATACGATCTACGCCGCGACCGAGGAGATGCCGATCTCGCCGGTGGCGCAGGTCTTCCGCGCCGGGTACGTCGAGCTGTCGAAGGTGACCCAGCAGCCGACCCAGGGCGAGGAAGCGGCCATGCACGATCAGCTGGGCGGATTCGAAAACGTCGAGCGGGCGCTCGCCCGTGCGGCCAACGCCGAGCTGACCACGCTGGAGATGCAGATTCCGTTCCTCGGCACGACCGCGGCGGCCGCGCCGTTCGTGGGGCTGTTCGGCACCGTGTGGGGAATCATGGGCGCCTTTCGCGACATCTACGCCGCGGGCAACGCCAACCTCGCGACGGTCGCACGGCCGATCAGCGAAGCGCTGATCGCGACCGCTACAACGCCTTCAACTCCCGCATCCGGGTGCTGGACAACGAGATGCGCAACTTCAGCGCCGACTTCCTGAACATCATCAAGCGGCACATTTTCAAGAAGGCGGCGTGAGGAGATGGTGCGGCGCGACTCCTTTTTGAGAGCCTCGAGATCCGGCGCCTGCCGGCGCCTCCACGAGGGGGGAGCTCGCTCCCCCCTCGACCCCCCAACAGCGCGCGGGGTGGCCTGATGGCGATGGCGACGGATACGGGCGGCGGGCGCCGGGCGATGACGGACATCAACGTGACGCCGCTGGTCGACGTCATGCTGGTGCTGCTGATCATCTTCATGGTCACCGCGCCGTTGATCCAGAGCGGCGTCAAGGTCGACCTGCCGCGGGCCTCCGCGCAGCAGATGGAGCACAGCGAGGAGAAGCTGGCAGATCTCGCCCGCCGATCTGGAGGCGAAATTGTCGACCAACGCGCGGATCCGGAAGGACAAGGAGCTGTACCTGCACGCCGATCGATCGCTGAACTACGGCCTGGTCGTCGAGATCATGGCCACCGCGCGGCGGGCCGGCGTCGAGTCGATGGGGATGATCACCGAGCCCGACAAGGAGCTGCGCAAGCCTTGAGCGAAAGCCTTCCTCCGAAAAGCGTGCTGGCTCTGGAGGCGCGGACGCCGCTGACGCCGGGGATTGCGCTCGCGGTCCTGCTTCACGTCGTGGTCTTCGGCGCGGCGCTGGTGCTGCCACGGCTCTTCGATCGCGCCCCGCCCTTGCGCAAGCCGATCATCGCGCACATGGTCGCGCTGGGGAAGCCGCGCGATCCGCACCTCTTGCCGCGCAAGGAACTGGCGCCACCGGCTGCCGCGGCTTCGCCGATGACGGTCCCGGTTCCGTCGTCGAAGCCGTCGCCGGCGCCGCGCAAGCGAGAGCCGACGCGGCAGGAGCTGATGCAGCGCGCGCTCGCTCACGCGACCGGCCGCGCCGAGCCTCGCGAGGAACCGGATCCGGAGCGAGCGGGCTCGGCCAAGGGCACGCCCGAAGGGACCGCGGCCACCGCCGAGGAAGGCGACGCGTACTTCACCGCCGTGCACGACGCGATCCTCGAGAACTACGTCGTGCCCTCGGTGATCTCCGAGCGCGAGCGGTTGTATCTGTCGGCGAGTGTGCTGGCCTGGATCGGACCGGGCGGGCAGATCCTCAAGCACGAGTTCCAGAAAAAATCGGGCAACGCGTTCTTCGACCAGGCGCTGGAGCTGGCCATCCAGCGGACGAAGCTCCCGCCGCCGCCGGCCGAGATCGCAAAGTCGCTTCGCGACACGGGCGTGGTACTGAATTTCAAACCATGATCTTTTTGCTCGCATTGCTGCTTGCCGCGGAGCGGCCCGTGATCGATCTCTCGGGCGGCCGCGTCCAGGCGTACCCGCTGGCGATGGCGCGGCCGCTCGGCGTCCAGGACGCGGGCATCGCGGTGCAGTCGGTGCTCTCGCAGGACTTCGAGCGCAGCGGGCTGTTCAAGCTGCTCGACCCGGCCTCGTTCCTCGCCAGGCCGACCGAGGGCCTGACCAACATCGACTACTCCAAATGGCAGGCGGTGGGCGCGCAGGGCCTGATCAAGATCAGCTGCGACGCGCCCGGCGCGGAAGTGAAGTGCGACATGCGGCTGTACGACGTCGCGCACGGCGTCGAGCTCCTGCACGGCACGTACAACGCGCCGCGCGCCGCGATGCGGCAGATCGCGCACCGATTCGGCGACGACGTGGTGCGCTATTTCACGCACGAGCCCGCCATCTTCCAGACCCGCATCGCGTACGTGCGCGAGACCGAGCAGGGCAAGCAAATTGTCGTCGCCGATCAGGACGGCGCCAACGTGCAGCCGCTGACGGGCGCGTCGATCAACCTGCTGCCAGCGTGGACGCCGGACGGCCGAACCATTGCATTTACAAGCTTTCGCGACGGGCTCGGCGCGCACGTCTACACTGTGGACGCGGTGACGCGGCAGGTCCGCCCGCTGGTGCTGATGGGCGATTTCGCCACCGGCGCCGTCTACGCACCGGACGGGCTGCGGTTTCTCTTTTCCGCCAGCCTCGACGACAACACCGACATCTACCTCTCGCAGGCCGACGGCTCGGCGGGGCGGCGGCTCACCGATTCGCGCGGGATCGACATCTCGGCCTCGTGGAGCCCGGACGGAAAGCGCATCGCCTTCGTCTCCGAGCGCGCCGGCTCGCCGCAGATCTACATCATGGCCGCGGACGGATCCGACGTGCGGCGGCTCACCTTCCAGGGCAATTACAACCAGGAGCCGGCCTGGTCGCCGAAGGGCGATCTGATCGCGTTTTCGGGGCGCGACGAACACCGCATCTTCGATCTCTACACGGTAGCCGTCGAAGGCGGAAAAGTGACGCGGCTGACGCAGAACCAGGGCACCAACGAGAAGCCGTCGTGGGCGCCGAACGGACGATACCTGTTGTTCTCCTCGACGCGCGGCGGGAAGCGGCAGTTGTGGGAGACGCAGCCGGACGGGTCGAACCAGCGGGCGGTCACGAGCGAGCGCATGGGGGCGAGCGATCCCGCGTGGGGTCCGCTGCCGGCCTCGAAGTGATTCCACGGTTCTTGATGGTTTTTATACTTACACGCGCCGTGGCGATCGGCGCGACGCATCTCGGCGCTTCGGCGATGACGCCAGCGAAGGTCGCGCAGTGGCAATGGATTGCGAATCGCGACAACCTCTTTCCCGGGCCGCCGCCGTCGCCGTTTCTCGTGCCGTTCGTTCGTTGGGACGCAAACTTTTACGTCTCCTTGACGCGCGACGGGTATCCGCCGCGGCACGAGGGA
>VBLM01000346.1 GCA_005879095.1 Deltaproteobacteria bacterium | reverse complement strand
CACGGATGCGGCTGCTGCGCCGGCTTCTGCGCCTGACCGTTCCTGGGCCCCATGTGCGCGTGGATCCGCTCCAGCGCCGAGCGGAGGAACTCGCGCGCGCGCAGGTTGGTGGGCTCGAGCAGGTACGCCTCCTCCCACGCGCGCACCGCCTCCAGCATCCGCCCCTTGCGGTAGTGGTCGAGCCCCTCGAGGAGCAGGGCGGAGAACTTTCCGCCATGGCCGGTTGCGCCGGGAATGTTGGGGATGTCGGCCATCTATCCCTTCCCCAGCCCGCGCTCGATGGCGCCCTTGAGCGCGCCCAGCATGCGCTCCAGCCGATCGATCGAACCCCCCAGCGCCTCGCTCTCCTTCTGCGCCAGCTGCAGCCGCGCGACCGACAACGCCGCCTGCGCGCGCGTCAGCGGCTCCTGGCCGAGCCCGTTGGCCGCCGCCTGGTTGAGCCTGGGCCAGAGCTGCTCGAACTCGCGGAACAGCTCCTCGGCCCGCGTCTTGCGATCCTGGAACTCGGGGTCCTCTTTCTGCCCCAGCATCCAGTCCTCGTTCGACTTGGCGGCCTTGGAGATCTCCTCCTCGGTCAATCCCGACGAGGCGGTCACGGTGATGCTCTGCCGCGCGCCGGTCTGCACGTCGAGCGCCGAGACCGAGACGATTCCGTCCGCGCTGATGTCGAAGATGACGTCGATGTCGACCTTGCCGCGCGGGGCCGCCCGCAGGCCGGTGAGCATGAACTCGCCGAGCAGCTCATTCTCGACCGCCATCTCGTTCTCGCCCTGCACGACGGTGATCTTGGCCACCGTCTGGTCGTCCTTGACGGTCGTGAATACATGGTGCGCGGAGGTAGGCACCGTCGTGTTCTTGCCGATGATCTTCTGGAAAAACCCGCCCGCGATGGCGATGCCGAGGCTGTGCGGGGTGACGTCGAGGAGCAGCATCTCCTGCTCCTCGTGCAGCAGCATCGCGCCCTGGATGGCCGCGCCCAGTGCCACCGCTTCGTCGGGGTTCACGTTCTTCGAAGGCTCCCGCCCGAAGATCTTCCTGACCGCATCCTGGATCCGCGGCATCCGCGTCTGTCCGCCGACCAGCAGCACGTCGCCCAGCGCTCCCGATTGGACCTTGGCCTCGTCCATCACCCGCTGGCAGACCTTGACGCAGCGCTGGACCAGCTCCTCGGTCATCGTCTCGAGGAGCTCGCGCGTCAGCGTCGCCTGCAGGTGCAGGGGGCCGGTCTTCTGCGTGGCGGAGATGAAGGGCAGATTGATCTCGACGGATTTCAAAGCCGACAGCTCGCACTTGGCCTTCTCCGCCGCGTCGCGCAGGCGCTGCAGCGACATCTTGTCCTTGCGCAGGTCGATGCCGTTTTTCTGCAGGAAAGGTTCGGCCAGCCAGTCGATGATCCGGTTGTCGAAATCCTCGCCGCCGAGGAGCGAGTCGCCGCCGGTGGCCTCGACCTCGAACACTCCCTTGAACATGTGCAGGATGCTGAAGTCGAACGTCCCGCCGCCGAGGTCGAAGACCGCCACCTGCCTCTCGTTCTGCTGGCGACCGAACCCGTACGCCAGCGCGGCGGAAGTCGGCTCGTTGATGATGCGGACGACGTCGAGCCCGGCGATCTTGCCGGCGTCCTTGGTCGCGTTCCGCTGGCTGTCGTTGAAGTACGCCGGACAGGTGATCACGGCTTTTGAAACCGGCTCGCCGAAGAAGGCTTCCGCGTCGAGCCGCAGCTCGGTCAGCACCATCGCGCTGATCTCGGGCGGCGAATACTGCGTCTCGCCGAGCTGGATGCGGATGTCGTCGTGCGGCCCGGCGACCACCGTGTACGGCATCCGCGGCAACACTTCCTGCAGCGCCTTCGACGACCAGCGCCGGCCCATCAGCCGCTTGACCGCCACCACCGTGCGCTCGGCGTTGGTCACCGCCTGCCGCCGCGCCAGCGCGCCCACCAGCCGTTTGCCGTTGCGGGCCATCGCCACGACCGAGGGCGTGATGCGATAGCCCGCGCGGTTGGGAATGACGGTGGGCACGCCGCCCTGCACCGTGGCGACGACGGAGTTGGTGGTGCCGAGATCGATGCCGATGACCAGCTCGGGCAAGGGAATCAAAGGCTACGCAACAGCGCCTTCGCCTCCTTGTTCTCGGTGTCCTTGGAGAGGAGCGTCTGCAGTTCCGTCCGCGCCCGCGCCTTCATGCCGGACGCGGTGAGCGCCCTCGCCAGCAAGAGGCGCGCCGTCGAGTCTCCCGGGCTGATGTCGACCGCGCGCTGCGCCCACATGTTGGCCGCGCGAAAGTCGCCGCCCTCGAACGCGCAGCGGGCCGCGCCGAAAGCCGCGGAGAAGCTGTTCGAGTTCGACATGAACGCCGCCGCGTAGGCGGCCATCGCGTCCTTCCAGTGCTGCCGCTCCTCGCGGTCCTTGGCCGAGGCCAGCGCCGAGTGGGCCAGCGCCTTGAGCTGCGCGCGCTCGAGCTCGATCAGCTTGTTGGCGATCTCGCTGCGCTTGGGGTCCAGCTCGCGGGCGGCCCGGAGCGCGGCGATGGCCTGCGACCGCTCGCCGTTCTCGGCGTGCTTCTCCGCCTCCTCGAACAGCTTCTTGGCGGCGCCGATGCGGGCGAAGCCCTTGGTCTTGAGCATGCGCTCGCGGCGTTCGCGCCCGCGGCGCTCCTCTTCGGCGCGCGACAGCTCGCGCCGCTCGACGGCCGCGCGATCGGCGACCGAGAGGTCGGCGAGGTGTTCGCGGTCGTAGACGATGC
>VBLM01000345.1:2992-4239 GCA_005879095.1 Deltaproteobacteria bacterium | reverse complement strand
CCGCCGAAGCGGATCGGCGTGCAGAGCACCGAGCGCAGGCCGAGGTCGAGGATGCTCTTGCGGGTGCTCAGGTCCTCGCGCCCGACGATGTCGGCCACCGCGACCATCTCGCCGGTGTGCAGCACGCGGTCGGCGACGGTGCGCGAGATGCGCAGTGCGGATTCGGTCGTCGCGCCGCGCACCGCGGCGACCCGCGGCTCGCCGTTGCCCTCGTTGATGAGGATGAACCCGCGCTCGGCGCCGGTGAGCAGCAACGCTTCGTCGAGCGCATCTTCGAGCAGGGCGGCCGGATCGCTGCGCGCCGCCAGCCGCTGCGCTGCCTGGGTGAGCGCCTCGACGTGCGAGAAGGACTTGCGCTGCACGTCCTCCACGTCCTTGTGCAGCCGATCGACCTCGCGCAGATCGGGCGCGGCCCCGAGCCGCTCGAAGACCGAGCGCGCGCGGCGCAAGGCGGAGCTGGCCCGCACCGACTCGCCGCGATCGAGCTCCAGCAGGCACTCGACGCAGTCGGCCCGCGCATCCTCCAGCGCGGCCCCTGCGTTACGGAGCAGCTCGTGCGCGTTCGACAGCGCAGTGAGGGCAAAGGCGCTTTCGCCACGGGTGCGCGCGGCCAGCGCCAGGATGCGCCACAGGTTGCCCTGCTCGACGAGGTTTCCGGAAGCGACGGCGAGCTCGAGCGCTTCGGCGGCGCGCGCGCTGGCCCCGGCGGGATCGCCCCGCAGCAGATCGAGCTCGCACCGGCGCCGCCCGGTCTCCACTACTTCGTCGCGTGCGCCGATGCGGCGGGCGATCTCGAGAGCCTCGCCGTAGAGCCGCTCGGCGTTGGCGATGTCTCCCTCGCGGGCGGCGACTTCGCCGAGGTTCCCGCACAACATCGCTTCGATGCGGGCGTATCCGCCCTGGGCTTCGATCTTCGCCAGCGCCCGTTGCAACAGCTCGTGCGCCCGCGGCGAATCGCCGCGCTCCCGATAGAGGAAGGCGAGGTTGTTGAGCGTGAGCAGCTCCTCCTCCAGCGGCAGGGTGTTCTTGCCGGCGAGGTTTTCCCAGGCGACGAGCGCGCCCTCCCAGTCGCCCGCCAGGTAGCGGGCCACGCCGAGGTTGTTCCAGGCGACCGCTTCCTGCCCCTCGTCGCCGAGCGCGCGGTAGAGATCCAGCGCCTTCTGCGTCTCGAGCGCCGAGCGGGCGTACTTCGCCAGCAGCCGGAAGGCCGTACCGAGGCCGGCGCGTGCATCGGCCTCCGCGCGCCG
>VBLM01000345.1:0-2958 GCA_005879095.1 Deltaproteobacteria bacterium | reverse complement strand
GACTCGAAGTCTCCGCGCTTGCGGGCCAGGGGCAGCGCCGCCATCGCCAGCTCTTCGGCGCGCGCGTAATTTCCGCGCATCGCTTCGGCGCGCGCTTCGACGGTGTCGACCGCCAGCGCATCCGCCCCGGCCGCCCGCGCGCGCGCGACCGCTTCCAGCACCAGCTCGAAGCGGCCCTCCTGCCAGCGAACCTTGGCGATCTTTTGCCAGATCCGCGCCGCGATTCCGCCGCGGCCGAGAGCACGCGCGTACGCGAACCGCGCTTCGGCGGCAGCCCCGGCGAGAGCGAGGCAGTCGCCGGCCCGTTCGCAGAGCACCGCCGCCCGCGCGCTGAACAGGGGTTGGCGCAGCGCCGCCTGCGCGATCTGGTACAGGCGCGCCGCCGGCAGCGGGTCTCCGGCGCACAGGTTCTTGCGAGCCGCGGCCAGCGCGGCGCGGATGACGCCGGTTGCCTTCGCCCGGAAGAGATGATGTGCGCGTGCTCCCACATCGGCCGACATTTCCGCTGCCCTCAGATGCGCCCTGGTTCGTTCGCCCGGCGTCAGCGCGTGCTCTGCGACACGCAACAGCGCGAGCTGAGTGAAGCGCAGTCCCACCGACTCGGCCGCGCGCAGTCCTCCGGCCACCACCGCCGCCTCGTGTCCCGCGAGCGCCGCGGCGTCGAGCTCCGGCCACAGCACCGCCGCGAGCCCCAGGTCCGACAGCTGCGGCCCCGTCAGCTCGAGCACCGCTTCGCGCACCGCGTTCGCGCTCGCTCGCGGCACGCAGCCGCCGAAATCGGGGCCGGCGCGCAGCACGTCGAGCTCCCAACGCCCACGCCGCCGCGCGAGAAGGCCGCGCTCCGCCAGGTCGTGCAGCGCGTCCTCCAGCTCGCGCGGATGGCCGGAGCTTTCGCGCACGATCCGCTCGGCAAGTCCGTCCGCCCACGGCCGCGGCCCGAGCGCCTCGATCAGCTTCGCTTTCCCGACCGCCGGCGTCAGCGGCAAGAGGTCCATCCGCTCCGGCGCGTCGATCGGCTGGTTGGTGACGGCGACGACCAGGAGCGGCCGGCGCTTCCAGGCCGGATCGCGCACGATCGCGAGCAACATCGCCTCCAGCCAGTCCTGGCTCCGCTCCGTATCGTCGACCAGCAGCGCGAGCGGATGCTGCGCGCAGGCTGCCGCCAGCCGTTCGCGCGCTGCGCCGACCGACGGCTCGAACGGCGCGACCACGCCGAGCAACAGCCCCAGCCGCCGCGAGAGGACCTCGAGGCCTTCGCCCGGTTTCAGCTGCAGCGTCCGCAGTCCGGCCAGTTCGGCCGTCACCGCGGCGGCATTGAGCAGCCGCGAGCGTCCCGAGCCCTCGGGACCGAGCAGCAGGATCTGCTCGCCGCTTCCGCCCGCGACGCGGCGCGCCGCGGCTTCGATGCGCGACAGCTCCGCCTCCCTGCCGAAGAGCTGGCCGAGGCCGATGCGGTCGGGCGCGAGGCCCTCGCCTTCGCTCTCCAGCGGAAGACCGGTGGCGGCAGCCAGCGCCTCGATGACTTCGTCCGCCTGCGCGTACCGCGAGCGCGGCTCCCGAGCCAGCAGCTTGGCCACCACCGCCTGTACGCCCGGACTCGCGCGCACCAGAGGCGGCGCGGAAAAGTGCGCGCGGACGATCTCGGCCGGCGTCGGCGCGGAAAACGGATTGGAGCCCGCGAGCAGCTCGTGGAGCATCGCGCCCAGCGAGTAGAGGTCGGACGCCGCGTCGGGCGCCGCGCCCTCGAGCACTTCCGGCGCCGCGTACTCGAGGCTCCCGCGCGCGGCCGGCTCGACGCCAGCCAGGCCGAGGTCGACGAGCAGCGCGCGGGTCCCCGCGATCACCGCGTTCTGCGGCTTCACGTCGCCATGGACGATGCCGCGCCGGTGCAGGTGGCTGAGTGCGCGCGCGATCCCGGCCACGTGCCGCACCACCATCGACTCCGGGCCGCCCCGCATCGCGGTCAGATCAACGGCCCCGTACTCGAACGCCAGCGAGGAGAGACCCGCGCCGCGCCACAGCGAAAGCGGCCGCGCCAGGTGCGGGTGGGTCAGCGTCGCGCCGCGGCGGTATTCGGCAGCGAGCCGCGCCGGTGGCCCGACCTTGAGCGCGACTTCCCGATCGGTGAAGAGATCGATGGCGAGATAGACCGACGCCTCCGCACCCGCGCCGCGCAACGACAACACCCGGTAACGCCCGCCCACCAACTGCGGCACGTCGATGACCGGCGGACGGATCGTAGCTGTCGAATCGATGGCGAGCGGCTGGCTCTGCATGGAGGTGGACTCCGGCGTCTGCACCGACTTTGACAGCGGGTCCGAGGCCGGTAAACCACTCGTCGTGCTGCAAGTGCGTGAACTGTCCGTACGTTTTCAGACGGCGGGCCATTCGTTCGCCGCGGTGGACCGCGTTTCGTTCGATCTCGAACGGGGCGGCTCGCTGGCGCTGATCGGCGAGTCCGGCAGCGGCAAGACGACGACCGCGCTTTCGCTCTTGCGCCTGTTGCCACGGGGGGCTCGGGCGAGCGGCCTGGTTGAGCTGGGCGGGATCAATCTGCTCACGCTGTCCGAGCGGGAGATGACCGCGGTCCGGGGAGCGCGGATCGCGATGGTCTTCCCCGATCCACTGTCGGCGCTGAATCCGGTGCTCCGCATCGGTACGCAGGTCGGCGACGTGCGGCTGCTGGCCTCGGTCGGTCTCGCGCCTTCGGTGGCCCGCCGCTATCCGCACGAGCTGTCGGGCGGGATGCGGCAGCGCGCGTTGATCGCGATGGCGATCGCGCGCGGGCCGTCGATCGTCGTCGCCGACGAGCCGACCAGCGCGCTCGATCCGGTTTCGCAGGACGGCGTCGTTACGCTCCTGAAACAGCTTCGCGCCGATCGCGGGACTGCGCTGCTCCTCGCGACGCACGATCTCGCGCTCGCCGCGCGGCTGTGCGACGAGGTCGCGGTGATGTAC
>VBLM01000344.1 GCA_005879095.1 Deltaproteobacteria bacterium | reverse complement strand
GCTGCCTGTCGAGAAGCTCTTTGGTGCAGTCGCAGCGAAACGCCTTGCCGCGAGCGATCAGCGCCTCCGCGTGCTTGTCGTACGTGGCCAGCCGCTGCATCTGGAAGTACGGCGCGTGCGGGCCGCCGACGATCGGCCCCTCGTCCCAGTCGAGGCCGAGCCACTTCATGCTGTCGATGATGGCCTGCTCGCTCTCCTGCGTGGAGCGCGACTGGTCGGTGTCCTCGATGCGCAGGACGAACGTGCCCTTCTGCTTCCGCGCCCAGAGCCAGTTGAACAACGCGGTGCGGGCGCCGCCGATGTGGAGGTAGCCGGTCGGAGAAGGAGCGAATCGCACTCGAACGGACATGAGGGCACGCGAGATAGCAGAAGTTATAGTGCGTCGCCATGCTCCTTGCCCTCCTGCTCGCGTTTCCGGCCATCTCCCCGAAAGGCGCGGTCGCCGCCGCGAATCCGCTCGCTGCCGAAGCCGGCGCGTCGATCCTCCGGCGCGGCGGAAACGCCGTCGACGCGGCGGTCGCGGCTGCATTCGTGCTCGGCGTCGTCGAGCCGGAGAGCTCCGGGCTTGCCGGTGGCGGATTCGCCCTCGTCTACAAGGACAAGAAGGTCCACGTGCTCGACTTTCGCGAGGTCGGCCCCGCGAAAGCCATCAAGGACATGTTCATCCAGAACGGCCAGCCGCGGCAGGACCTCGCCAACGCCGGTCCGCTGGCGGTCGCGGTGCCGGCGGCGACCAAGGGCTACGTCGAGCTGGCGAAGCGCTTCGGAACCAAACCGCTCTCGCAGCTGACCAGCGCGGCCGAGCTGATCGCGCAGCGTGGCTTCCAGGTCGATCTGCACTTCCACCGCGCGGCCGAAGAACGGCTCGATTGCCTGTTGCAAGACCCGGAATCGACACGGCTTTTCTTGAACCGCGAAAAGGAGCCGCTGGAGCCCGGCGACCGCCTGATCCAGCCCGAGCTGGCGCGGACGCTGCACGCCATCGGCGAGCACGGCGCCGACGCGTTCTACAAGGGTCGCATCGGCCGCGCCCTCGTCGAGGCGGTCAAATCGAAAGGCGGAATCCTCGAGCTCGACGACCTCGCCCGCGTGCAGATCCGGGAGCACGTCCCGCTGGAATCGACCTACCGCGGATACAAGATCGTCACCATGCCGCTGCCGTCGTCGGGCGGCTTCATCGTCAGCGCGTTGCTCAACGTGCTGGAGCGCGAAGACCCGCGCGCCGGCGGCTACCGGCCCGAGCGCTTCCTCCACGTGATGGCCGAGGCCGAGAAGCGCCTCTTCGCGGTCCGCGAGAAGATCGGAGATCCGGCGTTCAACCCGGGCGTCGACGAGCGCGTGCAACGGATGATCACGAAGGATTTCGCCGGCTCACTGCACGCCGGCATCGGCGAGAAGGCGACGCCGGCGGCGGAAGTCCTGCAACTACGGGACAAAGGCACCAGCAGCATCTCCGCCATCGACGAAGCCGGCAACGCCATCGTGCTCACCACCACCGTCAACGACGCCTTCGGCGCCTGCATGGTGGCGAAAGGGACCGGCGTCGTCCTCAACGACGAGATGGACGACTTCGCCGTCGCGGCCGGTGTGCCCAACGCGTACGGCCTGCGCGGCGACGTCGAGAACGCGCCTGGGCCGGGCAAGGTGCCTTTGAGCTCGATGGCGCCGACGCTCGTCTTCACGCCGGAGGGCGACCTCTTCGTGGCCATCGGCGCCTCGGGCGGGTCGACGATTCCGACCACGGTGGCGCAGACCATCATCCACATGGTGGACGATCACATGGCGGTCGATCGCGCCATCGCCGCGCCGCGGCTGCACCACAACCTCCTGCCGGACGTGCTGCACGCGGAGGACGACGCGCTCGAGGCCGCCACCGCGCACGCGCTGGAGGCGCGCGGCCACCATCTGCAGTTCGGGTCCGACCCGCTCTCGCCGAATCCCGGTCAGGGTCTTTTCGATTCGCCGTGGGGCCTGGCGCATCGCCGACTGCGACTCTCGTCAGCCGGGGGCGGGCGCGATCCCGTAGTACGATGCCGACGATGCTGCCGCTTTTTTTGCTCCTCGCCAGCACCGTCCGGGGGCCGGCCGACGTCGAGTCGCTGGCGACCGCCGCCGACGTGGTGGTGCACGCTTCGGTCGTGCGGACCTCGAGCGCATTGGGGAAGGGCGGGGGACAGATCTTCACCGCGGTCGTGCTCAAGCCGATCGAGACGTGGAAGGGCGACCCGCGCGACGAGATCACGGTGGTCGTCCCGGGTGGAGCGGTCGGCGACCTCTCGCAGACGGTGCAGGGCGTCGCCGAATTCCGCTCCGGCGAGGAAGTCGTCGTCTTTCTCCGTGAACGCGGCCCCGATGGAATATATTCAGTAGAACGACTCGCACTCGGCAAGTTCGCCGTCGGCGCGCCGTCCGGACTGCCGAAGCGCGCCGTCCGCGATCGCAAGGGCCTCGACTGCGCCGGCTGCGCGCCATCTGAAAGCGACGACCTCGCGCTCGACGAGCTGCGCGCCCGCGTCCTGCGGAGCGCCCGCAAGTGACCGTTTTGCTTGCCGTCCTGCTGGCCTTCGAGACGCACCTCGCGCCCGACGGTCAGATCCAGCGCTGGTCTTTCGCCGGCGACGGACTGGTCACGCTGCGGCTGATCGATCCGCCGGCCGGCCTGCGGCTCAAGCCCGGCGGCGACTTGCGCGCGGCACTGACCATGGCCGCGCAAGCGTGGCAGGCGGTCGAGAGCGCGCACGTCCCCGTCCGCTACCTCGGCACCGTCCACGCGCGGGACCCGCTGGCGGGCGAAGTGCTGGTCCGATTCGAGACCGGCAGCGAGTTCCCCGGCGGCCGCGACGCAGCCGGCTCGACCAAGCTGTTCGTCTCCGGCCACTCGATCACCGCGGCGCTGGTGCATCTCAATGCGGCCGACTTCGACTGGGCCACCGACGGCAGCACGACCGCGCTCGACGTGCAATCGCTCGTCGAGCACGAGATGGGCCACGCGCTCGGCCTCGCCCACCCGTGCGGAGACCTCGACACGCAGACGCCCTCCTGCGCGACGCTGCCGTCGGCGACTCTCCAGGCGCTGCAGCAGGACGTGATGTACCCGTCGATCGCGCCGGGGCCGCGGCGAACGCCGTCGCAGGACGATCGCGACGGCATCACCTTCCTTTTGCCGGCCGCCTCCCCGCCCGAGATCGCGCCGGAGCTGACCGGTCTGACGCCGCCCTGTCTGGAAGAGGCGCAGGAAATCGGGCCTGGTCTCGCCCGCAGCCTGATCGTCGAAGTCGGCAGAGCGCCGGATCCGGCCGTGCTCGAGCTGCTCAGCGCCGACACGCTGGTCGCCCAGGCCTCGCTCGGCCGCGACGATAAAGGGCGCCTTCTCGCAGCCGTGCCGGCCACCGCGCTGCACTCGATCCGCCCACTCGACGCGCGCCTCGTCGCGCAATCCGGCAAAGCGAACGTTCTCTTCGCCGCCCTCGACGTCGCCAAATCCTGCACTCGCCACGGCTGCTCCTCTACATCGCCGTCGGTTCTGGCCTTGCTTTCTCTCGCCCTGCTGGCTCTCCGCAACAGCAAAAGCGCACCGCGGAGGCGCGGAGGACGCGGAGGTTTTTTTTCAAAAAAAATCTTTTCTCCGCGTTCTCCGCGCCTCCGCGGTGCGCTTGTAGCGTTGACCTTCATCACCGCCCTGCCGGCACAGGCCTACAAGCGATCGGTGAATGCTGGCGGCGTCTGCGTGTGGTGGTCGACGCGCGGGCATCCGTTCCAGATCGACTCCCAAGGCACCCCCGACGTCCCCGCCGCGCAAGCCTTCACCGCCATCCGCAAGAGCTTCCAGACGTGGGCCGATGTCAGCTGCAGCGACCTCGCCTTCCCGGACCAGGGTCTCTCGATGGACCCGAAAGACCGCGTGGTCGGCTACTTCCCGGGCCAGTACAACCGAAACCTCGTACTTTTCCGCAC
>VBLM01000343.1 GCA_005879095.1 Deltaproteobacteria bacterium | reverse complement strand
CTGCTCGTTGACGTCCTTGTAGACGAGGTGCACGCCGCCCGCGCCGTCGTCCGTCGAGCTGAGCGCGGCGCCGTGATAGAGGCCCTCGGAGAAGACCACTTGCGGCGAGCTCCAGCTGGAGAGCGCATCGCTGTCGGAACGCATCCGCATGTAGGCGGGATCGACGCTGTGCGTCCCGTACAGCAGCATCAGCTTGTTTCCTGCGACCGGCATGATCCTGCCGCCGGGCCGGTTGGAGAAACTGTCCAGCGACGGCTGCGCCTGGAACGTGACTCCCCCGTCGCTGCTCACCGACATCACCATCGTGAACGTGCCGTCGCTGTTGAGCCGATGCGCCCAGATCCAGATCCGGCCGAGCGAATCGCGCGCGATCTCGCCGCGCAGGTACGCGGTCGATCCGGAGGTGGAATCGAAGACGCGCACGGCGGTCTGTGGAATCCAGTCGGCGTTTCCGTTCCATCGCCACCATTGGAACCAGACGTCGTGCGTTGTCGAACCGGTGATGTCGGGCCCTTCGTACGAGTAGACGAGCGCCACGTCCATGCCGACGGCGATCGTGTCGTCGGTGTCGCGATCGGCCGAGGTGTCCTGGATCGGCGCGTACCAATGCCAGGTTTGCGCCTCGTCGTCGCTGCGCCAGAAGCCGAGCCAGTGCCCGCCGGCGCCGTCCTGCTGGACGGCCAGGAGCCAGGTCGCCGGCCTGCCATTCTGCGGATCGAGGCGGACCATGTGTCGCGCGGCCGGAAGTGTCAATGCATTGCCACCACCGGCGTCGATCACGTTTGCTGCAACGATCAACGCAGCCAGCGCGCTCGAAATCCCCATCGCCCCCACCCCCGGCGATCAATGTATGGATTCGAACCCGGCCGCTGCACAGCCGCCTCACGGCTGACCTGCCTGGAGAGCGGCGGCGAGCGGCAGGCGCGTTACTCGTTGCCGGGCAAGAATGGCTCGGTGTCCGCCCACGCTTGCGCCGGCTCCCGCATCGGTTTCGCGCCGCTGCCAGCGGCGATCTTGACGTCGCTGGAGCGGCGCAGCGGCCGTTCCGACCGCGGATTCTGCTCGGCCTGCAGCACGCGCTCGCTGGTCTTGAGCAGCGAGTCGGGAATCAGTGAAATCGAATCGATCCCCTGCTCGACGAGGAAGGCGGCGAAGTCGGGGAAGTCGCTCGGCGCCTGGCCGCAGATACCGACCTTGCGGCCCTTGCGGCGCGCGGCATCGATCACGCGGGCGCACGCCTGCAGCACCGCCGCGTTGCGCTCGTTGAAGAGCGGCGCAACCAGCGCGCTGTCGCGATCGACGCCGAGGATCAGCTGCGTGAGATCGTTCGATCCGATGGAGAACCCGTCGAAGATGTCGGCGTACTGATCGGCGAGGAACACGTTCGACGGCAGCTCGGCCATCACGTACACCTCGAGGCCGTCGCGTCCCTGCACGAGCCCACCTTCGCGCAAGACGGCGATCACCTTGCGGCCCTCGTCCGGCGTGCGGCAGAACGGAACCATCACGGTCAGGTTCTTGAGCCCGAACTCCTCGCGAACGCGCCGGACCGCGCGCAACTCGAGCATGAACCCTTCCTTGTATTTCGCATGGTAATAGCGCGATGCGCCGCGCCAGCCGATCATCGGATTTTCTTCCGCCGGCTCGAACTGCTTTCCGCCGAGCAGCGTGGCGTATTCGTTCGACTTGAAATCGGAGAGCCGCAGGATCACCGGCTTGGGATGAAACGCCGCCGCGATGGTGCCGATGCCTTGCGCGAGCTTGTCGACGAAATACTCGGTCTTGTCGTCGTAGCCGCGCGTGATCGCGTCGACTTCGGAACGTGTCTGCTCGTCGAGCTCCGCGTACCGCGTCAGCGCCAGCGGGTGCACCTTCACCCAGCTGGCGAAGATGAACTCCATCCGCGCCAGGCCGACGCCGTCGTTGGGCAGCATCGCCGTGGAAAAGGCCTGCTCCGGGTTGCCGACGTTGAGCATCATCTGCGTGCGCGGCCGGGCGAACTGCTCGCGATCGAGCTCCTCGACTTCGTAGTCCAGGGCGCCGCGGTAGATGTGGCCCTGCTCGCCCTCCGCGCAGCTGAGCGTGATCTTCTCGCCCGCCGGCACTCGCGCAGTCGCGCCGACGGCGCCCACGACCGCGGGGATGCCGAGCTCGCGCGCGACGATGGCCGCATGCGAGGTGCGGCCGCCGCGCTCGGTGACGATCCCGGAAGCCATCTTCATGATCGGCTCCCAGTCGGGATCGGTGTTTTCGGTGATGAGGATCTCGCCGCGCTGGAATTGATCGAACTGCGCCGTGCTCTTGATCACGCGCGCCGTTCCCACCGCGATGCCTTCGCCGACCGCGAGCCCCTGCGCCAGCTGCTCGCCCTTGCCGGTGAGCTTGTAGATGCGCAGCGAAGTCCCCTTGCGATTCGCGTGCACTGTTTCCGGCCGCGCCTGCAGCAGGAACTTGCAGCACTTCGTCGTTGCTCAGCGAGGCGCGAACGCGCAGCGCTTCCGGCACCGGCTCGAGCGCGGTGCCGCCGGGCGCGTACACCATCCGCTGTTCCTTGCTGCCGATCGTTTTCCAGACGATCGGCCGGTAACCGGCGCGCAGGCATTCCTTGTGCACGTAGAACTGATCGGGCACTACCTGTCCTTGCACGATCGCTTCGCCGAGACCGTAGGACGACGTGATCAGCACGACGCCGCGGTGGCCGCTCTCGGTATCGAGCGTGAAGAGCACGCCGGACGCGGCCTTGTCCGAGCGCACCATCTTCTGCACACCGACGCTGAGCGCGACCTGCAGGTGATCGAATCCCATGTCGGCGCGGTAGCTGATCGCCCGCGCCGTGAAGAGGCTGGCGAAGCAGCTGCGCAGCTTGTCGAGGAGCGCATCGGTGCCGCGCACGTTCAGATACGTATCCTGCTGGCCGGCGAACGATGCGCCGGGGAGATCTTCGGTCGCCGACGAGCGGACCGCGACATCCGTATCGCCATTGGGAAAGCGCGCGGAGAGCGTCTGATACGCGGCGATCGCTTCGTCGGCGATCTCGCGCGGCAGCTCGGCCGAGGTGATCAGCTTGCGGATCTCGGCGCTGCGCGCGACCAGCGCCTGCACGTCGTCCTTGCCGATCCCTTCGAGCAGCTCGCGGATGCGCGCGTCGAGACCCGCCGCCGCTATGAAGTGCCGATACCCTTCCGCGGTGATCGCGAATCCGTCCGGCACGCGGACGCCGAGCGGCGACAATTCGCGGATCATCTCGCCCAGCGAGGCCACCTTGCCGCCGACGAGGCCGACGTCCTGGAGCCCCACTTCCGCAAACCATCGGACGAAGCGCATGCGAGTGCCTCCCGGCGGCAATCTGCACATACGCACCGTGTGGTGCAGCATTCGTCAGCTGCCCGACAACCTTTTGTGCTATCGCATGCAATCCGGGGAGTCATCCCCGCGTTGCGGTCAGGACCATCTCTTCGATTCTCGACAATGCGAGATCGACCT
>VBLM01000342.1:1973-4459 GCA_005879095.1 Deltaproteobacteria bacterium | reverse complement strand
CACGCCGGTCGAGGCGCCGCGGCTGCGCGACGGCGACCTGGTCTTCTTCGACACGCTCGGCAACGGCGTTTCGCACGTCGGCATGGTGATCGACGCCCAGAATCGCCGCATCATCCATGCCAGCTCGTCGCACGGGGTGACCGAGGCGAGCCTGGCCGACAAGTGGTTCCAGGCGCGGTACCTGGGGGCGCGGCGGGTGGTGCGCTGAAGAAGGCGCTTTTCATCGTCGGGCTGCTGATCGTCGCGTTTTGCGTCGTTCCGTTGCCCTCGGCGCCGGCGCAGACCGCGCCGCTGCGGGAGGCGAAAGGCATCGGGCCGCTGCGTGCCGGCGCCGCGCGGGTGCGCATCGAGTTGCCCGAGCATCCCATCCTCGCCGGGTATGCCGGCCATCGCCGCGCGCGCGATGCGACGCAGCCGGTCTACGCGCGCGCCATCGTGCTCGAAGCGGGAACGGCGCGAATGGTTCTGGCTTCGATCGACACGCTCCTGGTTCCACCGCGCTTCTGGAATCCGGACGTCTGCGCGCTGGTTGCCGCCACCCACACGCACACCGGACCGGGGGGCTTGTGGGGAAATGTCGTCGCTGGATGGCTGGGGTCCGGATCGCCGGACGACGACCATCGTTGGGCCGTGCAGCGCGCGTTGGAAGAGTCGGTGCGGCAGGCCGCCGCCAGCCTTGGACCCGCCCGCCTGCAGATGGGACGCGAGCTGTGGCCGCAGGGGCCGGCCCGCGCCAGAAGCGAGGGACCGATCGATCCGGAGCTGGTCGCGCTCCGGCTGCGGCGCCCGTCGGGCGGGGCGATCGCGACGGTCGTCGTCTACGCGATGCACCCGACGAGCGCGCCGCACGAGGAGCTTTCCGCGGACTGGCCGGCGCAGCTCGATACCGGCGAGGCTCCGACGCTCGTGCTCCAGGGCGCGGTCGGCAACACGACCTGGCCGCGCGACGCGCCGGTCGGGCCGCCGATCGCGCGGAAGATCGAGGAGGTCCTGGCGGACGCGCCGCGGCTGAGCGAAGCGCCGATCGACTGCTTCGCGACGGAAGTCAGCGCGAGACCGCAGGCGAGCAAGAGCGTGCCCTGGCTGTTTCGCACGGCGGTGTCCAACGCGCTCCTGCTCGCGTTCGAGCACACCGCGATGCAGACGCGGATGCGGATCGGACCGGTCACGCTCCTCGGAGTGCCGGGCGAGCCGGTCGGAGAGCTGGGACTCAAGGCGCGGCCGGTCGTGCTGGTCGGGCTGGCGGGCGGATATCTCGGCTACGTCGAGACGCCGGAACGCTGGGAGCAGGGAATGGGCGAATCCGCAAAAACGTACTTTGGACCGGGACTGGCCCACGCGCTCGGACTTTGGCCGCAGTAGATTGCGCCGCTCCATGGAACAGTTGATCCGCATCTCGGACGAAGTCGCGACCGCGCTGCGCGAACGGACGCCGGTGGTCGCGCTCGAGACGAGCGTGGTCGCGCAGGGGCTGCCGCCGCCGGCGAATCTGGAGGCCGCGCGGCGGTGCGCGAAGGCGGTGCGGGACGGCGGAGCGACGCCGGCGGCGATCGGGCTGATCGGCGGCTGCGTCGTGGTCGGGCTCGCGGATGTCGAGTTGGAGCGGCTCGCGGACCCGGCGCGCAAGCCGGCCAAAGCGGGCGCGCGCGATCTGGCCGGCCTCTGCGTGCATAAACGCGACGCGGGAACGACGGTGTCGGCCACCTGCGCCATCGCCGACCGGGTCGGGATTCGCGTCTTTGCCACCGGCGGCATCGGCGGCGTGCACCGCAGGCTCGATCCGCTCGAGCCGGCGGACGTCTCGGCCGATCTGGCGGAGATCGCGCGGCGGCGGGTGTGCGTGGTCTGCGCGGGGCCGAAGATCATCCTCGAGGTCGCGGCTACGTTCGAGATGCTGGAGACGCTCGGCGTCCCGGTGTGGTGCTTCCGCAGCGACGAGCTGCCGGCGTTCTACTGCAGCAGCGGCCTCAAGGCGGAACAGTCGTTCTTCGAGCCGGAGGGCGTGGCGCGCGCGGTCCGCATGCACTGGGACGCGCTCGAATCGGCGACCGGCGTGGTGGTGGCGGTCCAGCCGCCCATCGCGCTGGCGCGGACGGAGATCGAAGCCGCGCTGGAACCGGCGCTGCGCCAGGCCGCCGCCCGCAAGCTGCCGGGCAAGGAGATCACGCCGTTCCTGCTGGCGGCGTTGTCGAAGGCGACTTCCGGGCGAGCACAGGAAGCGAACCTCGCCCTCCTGGAAAACAACGCATCGACGGCTGCCGACATCGCCCGCGCGCTTTAATTCGGGGACACAATACGCATTTCTACGTAGGCGCGTACAGGAGAATACGTATTGTGTCCCCGAATTAATTTCCGGCGGCGCGGGTGAGGCGGTCGTGGATGGCGTCCCAGTCGGGGGAGGGTGGGACCTGTTCGATCAGGATCGCGGCGCAGTCGGCGTCCTCGAGATCGCGCAGGGCCGCGTAGAGGCCGCGGGCGTAGCCGGC
>VBLM01000342.1:0-1945 GCA_005879095.1 Deltaproteobacteria bacterium | reverse complement strand
CCGGTCGGGCGGCGAGACGTACGACGGCCGCGGGCGCGTAATGACGGCGCTGCTGGCCGGGTGACTGCGCAACGGCACCGGCAACCGCCGGCCCCTGGGCGATGGGGCCGAGAAGCTCTTCCAGAGCCGCTCGCGAGATGGCGCCGGTCCGCAACAGGCGCGGTCCTTCGGGATCGAGCGCCAGCACCGTCGACTCGATTCCGTACGCGCACCGGCCGCCGTCGAGCACCGCGTCGATGCGGCCGTTGAGATCGCGCAGGACGTGCGCGGCCGACGTCGGCGAGACGTGCTCGGCCCGATTCGCGCTCGGCGCCGCAAGCGGCGCTCCGACCCGCGCGAGAAGCGCCCGCGCCGCCGGATGCGACGGCGCACGCACCGCCACCGTCTCTCCGCCCGCGGTGCACTCGTCCGGGACCAGCGCGGTCCGCGGCAGGACCAGCGTGAGCGGCCCCGGCCAGAAGCGCGCCGCCAGCTGCCGTGCCTCGAGCGGCCAGCGCGTCACCAGCGGGCGCGCGTCCTCGTCGCCCTTGACGTGGATGATCAGCGGATTGCTCAGCGGCCGCCCTTTCGCGGCGTAGATCGCGCGCACCGCCAGCGGCGCCTGAGCAACTCGGCCGCCTCGTCGAGATCTTCCGACGACGAAGCGCTGAGCAACCGGGTCTCCACTATGGAACGCTTTCGAGCGCGGCCTGGTGGATGCCTTCGCCGACCAGGCGCGGGATCGCGGAGGACCAAGCTGCTTTCAGGTCGGCGACGCGGGCCTCGAGGAGGCCTTCGACAATCAGCGATGCACCGCCGGTCTGGCCGATCTCGTCGAGCGGCGCGCCAGCCGCCTTGCAGATGGCTTCGACCCGCGGCCGGTCGGGGGGCAGATACGAGATCACGATACGCGAGGCATCCTCGGCGAAGAGGAGCGCGTCGGCGCGCAGCTGCGTCTTGAACGCAACCCGGCAGCCGACATCTTTTCCGAAACACATCTCGGCGAGCGTGACGGCGAGGCCGCCGTCGGAACAGTCGTGCGCGGCCTTGACCAGGCCGGCCCTCACACACTGGCGCACCGCTTTCTGCACCGCTTTCTCGCGCGCGTAATCGAGCGGCGGCGGCATTCCGGCGGTGAGCCCGTGGACGCGATTCAGGTACTCGCTGCCGCCGAGATGGCCGGCGCCGATTCCGCCGACGACCGCCACCCGCTCGCCGGCGCCGAGAAAGGCGCTGCCGGCGCTGCGGCTGCAGTCGTCGATCAGGCCGACCATGCCGATCATCGGCGTCGGGTAGATGCCCTTGCCGTCGGTCTCGTTGTAGAGCGAGACGTTCCCGGAGACGACCGGCGTCCCCAGCGCCTCGCAGGCCTCGGCGATGCCCAGGCACGCCTGCTCGAACTGCCACATGATCTCCGGCCGTTCCGGATTGCCGAAATTCAAACAGTCGGTGATCGCCAGCGGCTCGCCGCCGACGCAGCTGACGTTTCGCGCCGTCTCGGCTACGGCGTGCGCCGCGCCCAGCCGCGGCTCGAGAAGGCACCAACGCGAGTTGCATCCGACGCTCAACGCCACGCCTCCCTCGCGCTGGCCGGTGAAGCGCACGACCGCGGCGTCGCCCTGTCCGGGACGGATGGCGGTTCCGATGCGGACCATGTGGTCGTACTGGCGGTACACCCACTCCTTCGAAGCGACCGAGGGCGACGACAGCACCGCCAGCAGCGCGGATTTCAAATCTTTCGGTAATGAAACGGCCGGAGTCTTCTGCAGCGAGTCCTGCCACTCGGGGCGCCGGCGCGGGCGGTCGTACTGCGGCGCGTCGTCGGTCAACGGGGCGATCGGCAACTCGGCGACGACCGCGCCACCGCTCTGCACGACGAGCTTTCCGGAATCGGTCACGCGCCCGACGATGGCGTGGGCGAGGTCCCACTTGTCGCAGATCTCGAACACTTCCTTCTCGCGCCCTT
>VBLM01000341.1 GCA_005879095.1 Deltaproteobacteria bacterium | reverse complement strand
CTGACAGGCAGGATCACCATTGCCAATCCGGCAAATTGCAGACGCCGCTGGATCTGGTACGCGGTCTCGTTGTGGAGCAGGCGGTCCCACCACCGCTCGCGCTCGAAAATCAGCTTGCCGGCAAAGAAGATACTGCGCTCGTAGTCGCGCGCGACCTCGCCCGCCAGCCGCTCGCACTCGCTGATCGCTTCGGTGCCCACCGACATCCGGTAGTCGGACGGAATGCCGAGCCCGCGCGCCAGCGCGACGTACTTCTTCAGCGCCTCCTCGGTCTCGTCGCGGACCCGATCGACCTCTTCCACGCCCTGGAAGGTGGCGCTGTCGACCACCCCCACCGACATGAACACCACGTTCGCGAAATAGCGCGGGAAGAGCTTCATCACCGTCAGGAGCGAATGGATCCCGAGCCCGGAGTAGCTCCCCACCAGCAGCACCGCCGTCGGCTTGGACTTGAGCAGTTCCAGCGCGCGGGTCGGGGCCGCCGTCGGGAGCGCGCCGAGGATCTGATCGAGTCGCTTGAGACGCGTGTAGACGCCGTTGTAATGCCGCTTGATCAGCATGCACAAGCCGACCAGCGCGCCGGTCACCACCACGGTCAGCCACGCGCCCTCGGTGAACTTCTCCAGCACGTTGACGACGAGGATTCCGAAGCACAGGACGAATCCGATCACGTGGATGACGATCTGCTGCGCCCAGTCGGGGTGCTTGCTGCGCGTCTGGGGCATCAGCCAGAACCGGATCATGCCCGCCTGGCTGAGCGAGAAGGTGACGAAGACGTTGATCGAGTACATCAACACCAGCGCGTCCACCGATCCGCGCGTGTAGATCAGCATGATCAGCGAGGTGGCGCCCATCAAGAGGACGCCGTTCTGCATCGTCAGCCGGTCGGAGAGGGCGCTGAACCGGTGCGGCAGCCACGAGTCGTGGGCCATGTTCGCCCGCCTGCGCGGCGACGAAGAGCAGCAGCGCCTCGGAGGCGAGGGTGACGACGATGAAGCCCTTGCCGATCGGCACGCCGGCGAGTTGCCAGCTTCCCGCGAGCTCGCCGGCGAGGACCGCGTTCATCGTCTTGCCTTCGACGGGGTGAACGTTCATCAGCAGGTAGCCGAGGATGATGCCGGCCGCGGTCAGGGCCAGGCTGACCGCCATGTAAACCATGGTCCGCTTCGCGGTCGCGACCCGCGGCTCGCGCATGATCTGCAGTCCGTTCGAGACCGCTTCGATTCCGGTGTAGGTGCCCGCGCCGAGCGAGTACGCGCGCAGGAAGAGGCCCGCCAGCGCGACGAAGCCGATCGCCTTCAGGTCGTGCGAGAGGCCGGTCGAGACTTCCCGCGCCACTTCGCCCGCGCGGCCGAGGTGGAAGAAGACCGAGCCGCCGATCATCACCACGTGGGTGGCGAGGAAGACGAGGAACACCGGCACCAGCGTGCTCACCGACTCCTTGACGCCGCGGAGGTTGAGCACCGTGAGCAACGCGATCACCGCGACCGCCGACGGCAGCTTGAGCCAATGCGTCGACGCCGGCAGGCTGGAGAACACCGCGTCGGCGCCGGATGCGATCGAAACCGAGATGGTGAGCACGTAGTCGACCAGCAGGGCCGAGCCGGAGAGAACGGGAAGTGCTCGATGATCTTCGAATACGCGGCCGCGATGATGAGGACCGTGAACGCGGTCAAAAGAGCAAGAAAAACAGCTAGATACTGGTGTTCGCCGAGGTTCTTGAAGGCCTCTTCCGGGCCGTAGGCCGACGAGGACAGCCCGTCCGCGCCGAGGCCCACCCAAGCCAGGAACGCCGCCAACGACAGGGCGTGGAAGAGGCCCGGATCCTCGATGTCCTTGGGCTTTCCGAGAACGATCCGGCGGACCTTCCGCAGGCCGCGCTCCGAAGGCTCGGGCGCGGCCGGTCCTGGGCTGTCGTCCATGATGGGGCGGGTGTGCTAACGCCCTGGCCAGGGTGCCGCATGCCCCGAACGTCGGAGACGTCTATTCGAGCACACGGACTGGCAAAATCACCATCGCCAGCCCGGCGAACTGGAGGCGCCGCTGGATCTGGTACGCAGTCTCGTTGTGCAGGAGCCGGTCCCACCAGCGCTCCTGTTCGAAGATGAGCTTGCCGGCGAAGAAGATGCTGCGCTCGTAGTCGCGGGCAACCTCGCGAGCGAGGTTCTCGCACGCGGTGATCGCTTCGGTGCCCATCGACATCCGGTAGTCGGCCGGAATGCCCAGTCCACGCGCGAGGCTGACGTACTTTTTGAGAGCCTCCTCGGTCTGGTCGCGGACGCGATCGACCTCTTCCACGCCCTGGAACGTGGCGCTGTCGACCACGCCGACCGACATGAAGACCACGTTGTGGAAGTAGCGCGGGAAGAGCTTCATCACCGTCAGGAGCGAGTGGATGCCGAGCCCGGAGAAGCCGCCCACCAGCATCACCGCCGTCGGCTTTCGCGCCTCGAGCTTGAGGGGCTTGGTCGGCTCGGAAGTGGGCAGCGCGGTGAGGATCTGGTCGAGCCGCTTCAGCCGCGCGAAGACCCCGTTGTAGTGGCGCCGGATCACCATGCAGACCGCGACCAGCGCGCCGGTCACCACGATGGTCAGCCAGGCGCCCTCGGCGAACTTCTCCAGGACGTTCACGATCAGGATGAAGGTGCAGAGGACGAAACAGATCGCCGCGATGGCGATCGGCCGGCGCCATTCGGGGTGGCGCTTGCGGGTCTCCTCGCGCCGCCAGTAGCGGATCATGCCCAGCTGGCTGAGGGCGAAGGTGATGAAGACGTTGATCGCGTACATCACCACCAGCGCGTCGACTGAACCCTTGGTGTAGAGCAGCATCAGGAAGCTGGCGATGCCCATCAGGAGCACGCCGTTCTGCATCGTCAGGCGGTCGGAGAGCGCGCTGAAGCGGTGGGGCAGGAACGAGTCCTGGGCGAGGTTCGCCATCACCCGCGGTCCGGCGATGAAGCCGGCCTGCGCGGCCACGAAGAGCAAGAGCGCCTCGGAGGCGATGGTGACGACGACGTACCAGTGGCCGAACGGGATGGGCCCCAGGTGGAGGCCGCCGGCGAGCATGTCGGCGAGGGCGTAGTTCATCGTCTTGCCCGCCACCGGGTGTACGCCCATCAGCAGGTAGCCGAGGATGATGCCGCCCGCCGTGACGGCGAGGCTGATCGACATGTAGACCATGGTGCGCTTGCCGGTGAGCACCCGCGGCTCGCGCATGATCGAGAGGCCGTTGGAGACGGCTTCGATGCCGGTGTAGGTGCCGGCGCCGAGCGAGTAGGCGCGCAGGAACAGGAGCGCCAGCGCCATGAAGCCCATCGTGCCGAGGTCGTGAGAGAGGCCGGTGTGGATCTCCCCGGCCACTTCGCCGGCGCGGCCGAGGTGCAGGCCGACGCTGCCGCCGATGAGGATCACGTGGGTGGCGAGAAAGGCGAGGAAGATCGGCAT
>VBLM01000339.1 GCA_005879095.1 Deltaproteobacteria bacterium | reverse complement strand
AAGCGCAAGTACGTCTCGGTGCTGCTCACGGTCGTCGAAGCCGAGGCCAAGAAGCTCTCCGGCGCCGCCACCTACGCCGAGGCTGCCAAGAGTCCGGCCGTGCAGCAGAAGATCCAGCAAGCGGTGGACAAGCTCAACACGACGCTGCCCTCCTACGAGACGATCAAGAAGTTCACCATCCTCGACCGCGACTTCTCCCAGGAAACCGGCGAGCTCACGCCGACCCTGAAAGTGAAGCGCAAGGCCGCAACCCAGAAGTTCAAGCCCCAGATCGACGCCATGTACGACGGCGAGTCCGTCGACTGAATTGGGGACACCCTTCGGGGACACTCACTTGAGGGTGTCCCCGAAGGGTGTCCCCAAAATCTTTCCGCCCTGGATGACGGCCTCGGCGTGCTCGACCCCGGCGTGGTAGGGCAGGTGGTCGGGGTCGCTGGTTGAAAAGAGTACGAGATCCGCGCGTTTACCTGGCTGAAGGACGCCGCGGTCGTCGAGGCGCAGCGCGCGGGCGCCGCCGGCGGTGCAGGCCCAGAGCGCCTGGGCGGGCGTGAGGCCGGACAAGAGGCAGCCGGCGGCGAGCAGCATCGAGACGCTCTCGATTCGCTGGCTGCCCGGATTCACGTTGCTGCCGAGCGCGACCGTCACGCCGGCTTCGAGGAACTTCACGGCGGAAGCCGGCTGCTGCTTGAGAAAGAACGCCGCCAGCGGCAGCAGCACCGCGGTCGTGCCGGCGCGCGCGATGGCCGCGATGCCGGCGGCGTTCGTTTTCTCGAGATGATCGGCGCTGGCGCAGCCCAGGTTCGCAGCCAGCTGCGCGCCGCCGCCTGCCGTCAGCTGATCCGCGTGCAGGTGCGGCACCAGGCCCGCGCGCCGGCCCGCCTCCAGCGCAGCCCGGCACTCGGACGCGGTGAAAGCGCCCTGCTCGAGGAAGGCATCGCACCCCCGCGCACCCCGTCGCGCCGCTTCCGGTGTGAGATCCTCGCACACTTCCGCCACCCAGCGGGCGCGCTCCATCCCAGGCGGAACCGCGTGCAGGCCGAGCAATGTCGGGACCACGCCTTCCAGCGAGCAGGCGATGCGCAGCAGCCGAAGCTCGTCGGCGACCGAGAGCCCGTAGCCGGTTTTCACCTCGACGGTAGTCACGCCCGAGCGCAACATCCGTTGCCGCCGCCGCCGCGCGCTCTCGAGCAGCGCCTCGTCGGTGGCCGCGCGCGTGGCCTCGACGGTGCTGCGGATGCCGCCGCCGCGCGCCGCGATCTCGAGATACGTCGCGCCGGCCAGCCGCTGCGCGTGCTCGCCGGCCCGATCGCCGGCGAAGACGAGGTGCGTGTGCGGATCGACGAAACCGGGCGTCAAGAACCGGCCGCGGGCGTCGATGATCTCTCCGCCGGCCGGCGCGCCCCCCGATGGCCCGACGTAGACGATCCGCTCGCCGTCGCATGCGACGGCGCCGTCCTCGATCAGTCCGAGCGGCGCATTTCCAGCCGCGGCCTGCGCACCGGTCATCGTCGCCACCCGAGCGTTGCGGACAGTGAGCATTCAGCGCGTGATCCCCGGAATCGACACGTGACGCTCGCGGGCGATGCGGATGGCCTCCTCGTAGCCCGCGTCGGCATGCCGCAGGACGCCCATCGCCGGATCGCTGGTCAGCACCCGCTCCAGCCGCCGTGCCGCCGCCGGCGTGCCGTCGGCTACGATCACCTGGCCGGCGTGCAGCGAGTACCCGATGCCGACGCCGCCGCCGTGGTGGAACGAGACCCACGAGGCGCCGTTCACGGCGTTGACCAGCGCATTCAACACCGGCCAGTCGGCGATCGCGTCGGAGCCGTCCTTCATTGCCTCGGTCTCGCGATTCGGGCTGGCGACGCTGCCGCAGTCGAGGTGGTCGCGGCCGATCACGATCGGCGCCTTCACCTTTCCGCTCGCGACCAGCTCGTTGAAGAGCAGCCCCGCTTTCGCCCGAAGACCCTGAAATTTCACACGTTTTCCGGCGAGCTCAAGCCAGCGGTGCAGATGCGGCTTGTCTGGGAAAGCCTGTGTGAGAGCCTTGTCGGTGGCGAAGATGTCCTGCGGGTCGCCCGACAGCGCGACCCAGCGGAACGGTCCCTGGCCCTCGCAGAAGAGCGGGCGGATGTAAGCGGGCACGAAGCCCGGATAGGCGAACGCGTCGCGGACGCCGCCCTCCTGGGCGAAGGCGCGCAGGTTGTTTCCGTAGTCGAAGACGTGACTGCCGCGGCGGCGCAGTTCCAGCATCGCCTCGACGTGTCGGGCCATGCTCTCGATCGAAAGCTTCTGGTACTTCGCCGGGTCTCGAACGCGCAGCTCGAGGGCTTTTTCCAGCGAGATGCCGGCCGGAACGTAGCCGTTCAACGGATCGTGCGCGCTCGTCTGGTCGGTCAAGAGGTCCGGCTTGACTCCGCGCCGGACCAGATCGGGAATCACGTCCGCCGCGTTGCCGACCACGCCGATGCTCTTTCCCCACCCGTTCTCGATGCAGCGCGCGACCTCGACCAGCGCCTCGTCCAAAGACGGCGCGAGGTAGTCGAGATACCCCTGTTCGACGCGCCGCCGCGCGCGCGCCGGATCGACCTCGACGCCGAGGAACGTCGCGCCGCACATCGCCGCCGCCAGCGGCTGCGCGCCGCCCATTCCGCCCAGCCCGGCGCTGACGATCAGCCGGCCCGCGAGATCGTCGCTGCCGAAATGCTGCCGTCCTGCCGCCGCGAACGTCTCGTACGTGCCCTGCAGAATCCCCTGCGTCCCGATGTAGATCCACGAGCCCGCCGTCATCTGGCCGTACATCGTCAGGCCGGCGCGCTCCAGCTCGCGGAATTTCTCCCAGGTGGCCCACTTGGGAACGAGGTTGGAATTCGCGATCAACACACGGGGCGCGTCCGGATGGGTCCGCAGCACGCCGACCGGCTTTCCGCTCTGCACCAGCAGCGTCTCGTCGTCGGAGAGCGTCTTGAGCGTCGCGCAGATGCGGTCGAACGAAGGCCAGTCGCGCGCGGCCTTTCCGCTCCCGCCGTAAACGATCAATTCGTCCGGCTTCTCGGCCACTTCCGGGTCGAGGTTGTTGCAGAGCATCCGCAGCGCCGCTTCCTGCACCCACCCCTTGCAGGAGAGGACCGTGCCGCGCGCAGCCGTCA
>VBLM01000338.1 GCA_005879095.1 Deltaproteobacteria bacterium | reverse complement strand
CGGCCGTAATGCTTGGGCACCGTCGGTTTGAAGAGAATGCGGCTGAAGTCGAGGTTGCGCGCCTTCCAGTGATCGACCGCGCGGCGCATCTCGATGCGCTCGGATCGACCAACCATCTCGTCGATGGTGCGGAAGCCGAGCTCGGCCATGTACTCGCGCACTTCCTGGGCAATGAAGCGCATGAAATTGACGACGTGCTGCGGATCGCCGGCGAACTTCTTGCGCAGCTCGGGATCCTGCGTGGCGACGCCGACCGGGCAGGTATTCAAATGACACGCGCGCACCATGATGCAGCCCAGCGCCTGCAACGGCCCGGTGGCGAATCCAAATTCTTCCGCGCCAAGCAGGGCGCCGACGACGACGTCGCGGCCGGTCTTCAACTGCCCGTCGACCTCGACGCTGATGCGGCTGCGCAGGTCGTTCAAAACCAAAACTTGATGAGTCTCGGCGAGACCGAGCTCCCAGGGGATTCCCGCGTGCTTGATCGAGGTCAGCGGCGACGCGCCGGTGCCGCCATCGTATCCGGAGATCAAAACCACGTCGGCGTGCGCCTTCGCCACGCCGGCCGCGATGGTGCCGACGCCCAACTCGGCGACCAGCTTCACGCTGATGCGCGCCTGCGCGTTTGCGTTCTTCAGATCGTGGATCAATTCGGCGAGATCCTCGATCGAGTAGATATCGTGGTGCGGCGGCGGCGAAATGAGGCCGACGCCGGGCGTCGCGTGGCGCACCTTCGCGATCGGCGGGTACACTTTCATGCCCGGAAGTTGTCCGCCTTCGCCCGGTTTCGCGCCTTGGGCGATCTTGATCTGCAGCTCGCGGGCGTGGACGAGATAGTTCGAGGTCACGCCGAAGCGGCCGCTCGCCACCTGCTTGATGGCGGAATTGCGCGAGTCCCCGTTGCCGTCGTTGAGATAGCGGGCCGGATCTTCGCCGCCCTCGCCGGTGTTCGATTTACCGCCGATGCGGTTCATGGCGATGGCGAGCGCCTCGTGCGCTTCTTTCGAAATGCTGCCATACGACATCGCCCCGGACTTGAACCGCTTCAGGATGCTCTCGACCGGCTCGACTTCCTCGATGCGCACCGGCTTGGCGGCCGTGCGGAAATCCATCAAACCACGCAACGTGCAGAGATTGCGCGCCTGGTTGTCGATTAAAGCCGTGTATTCCTGAAACACCTGATAGTTGCCGGTCCGGCAGGCCTGTTGCAGCTTATGGATCGTCTCGGCATTCGATAAGTGGTATTCGCCGCCGAACCGCACCTGGTATTCGCCGCCCGCCGGCAGGCTGGTGTGCACGATCGGCCGCTTGGGCGGAAAGCCGCGCTCGTGGCGCATCCGCGCTTCCTTGGCCACCACGTCGATGCCGACGCCTCCCACTCGCGTCGCGGTCCAGGTGAAATACTCGTCGACGAAATCCTGCGAGAGGCCGACGGCTTCGAAGACCTGCGCGCCGTGATAGCTCTGGATGGTGCTGATGCCCATCTTGGAGATGACCGGGGCCGGAGATCAATCCATGCGCGACCATGTCGTGCACGGTTTCAAAAGCGAGATAAGGATTGACCGCGCTGGCGCCAAAGCCGATCAAGAGCGCGAAATGATGGACCTCGCGCGGCTCGCCGGTCTCCAGAACCAGGCTGCAGCGCGTGCGCGTTCCTTCGCGGATCAGGTGATGCTGCACCGCGGAGCACGCGAGCAGCGACGGAATCGGCGCCCTGTCCGCGTCGTGGCCGCGGTCGGAGAGGATGATGATGTTGTATCCCTCGGCGATACACTCCGAGACGGTCCAGCGCAGATCCTCGAGCGCCTTGCGCAGACCAGCCCCGTCCTCACGCGGATTGAAGAGCATCGGCAGCGTGATCGTCTTCAAAGGCCCGTCGAGCCCGCGGATCCGTTCCAGCTCTTCGTTGGAAAGAATCGGCGAAGGCAGCGCGAGCTGCCGGCACGACTCCGGACCCGGCTCGAGCAGGTTCGCCTCCGGACCGAGCGCGGCCTCGGTCATCATCACGATCTCCTCGCGGATGGCGTCGACCGGAGGATTCGTCACCTGCGCGAACAGTTGCTTGAAGTAATTGAAGAGGGGCTGGGGCCGCTCGGACAGGACCGCCAGCGGCGTATCGGTGCCCATCGATCCCACCGGCTCGTTCCCGGTGGTGGCCATCGGGGCGATGAGGATCTTCACGTCCTCGGAGGTGTAGCCGAACACTTCCTGCCGTCGCAGGACCGTCTCGTGATCGGGGCCCAGCACGTGCGCCGGCGCGGGCAGGTCGTGCAGCCGTACCAGCGACTTGCGCAGCCATTCGCCGTACGGCTTCTCGCGCGCGATGCGCTCTTTCAATTCCTCGTCGGAAACGATGCGCCCTTCGGCGGTATCGACGAGGAAGATGCGTCCCGGCTGCAGCCGCCCCTTGCGCACCACTTGAGAGGGCGGGATATCGAGGACGCCGACTTCGGACGCCATCACGACCAGGTCGTCGCGCGTAATATAATAACGAGACGGCCGTAATCCGTTTCGATCGAGGACCGCGCCGACGCGGATTCCATCGGTGAACGCGATCGACGCCGGTCCGTCCCACGGCTCCATCAGACACGAGTGATATTCGTAAAACGCGCGCCGCTCGGCGGTCATCGTCTCGTCGCGCGCCCACGGCTCGGGCACCATCATCATCATCGCGTGCGGCAGCTCGCGGCCCGCCAGCGTCAAGAGCTCGAGGACGTTGTCGAACATCGCCGAGTCGGATCCCTCGGTATCGATGATGGTCAGCACCTTCTGCAGGTCATTACCGAAGAGCTTGGACCGCATCATCGACTGGCGCGCATGCATCCAGTTGATGTTGCCGCGCAGGGTATTGATCTCCCCGTTGTGCGAAATGTATCGATAGGGATGCGCCCGCGCCCACGAGGGGAAAGTATTCGTGGAAAACCGCGAATGGACCATCGCCAGCGCGGACGACAACGCGGGGTCTTTCAAATCCAGATAAAACTCTCTTAACTGACCCGCATTGAGCATTCCTTTATAGACGATCGTCTTCCACGACAGACTGGGCACGTAGAAATGCCCGCGGCCGCGGATGCTGCTGCGCGAGACCTTCTTTTCGATCAGCCGCCGGATGACGTAGAGCTTGCGCTCGAACGCCGCCGGGTCGTCCATCCGCGACTCGATGAACACCTGCCGGATGAGGGGCTGCGAAGCGCGCGCGGTCGCGCCGAGGCGCGCGTTGTCGGTCGGGACGTCGCGCCATCCGAGCAGCCGCTGCCCCTCGGAGACGACGATCTGCTCGAACAACTTCTCGATCTCCCCGCCCGGCGGCAGGAAGACCATGCCTGCCGCGTACGTTCCCGGTTTGAAACCGCCGAACCCGTTCTTCGCGAAAAACGCGTGCGGCGTCTGCACGAGGATGCCCGCGCCGTCGCCGGTGTCCCGCTCGGCCCCCTGCGCGCCCCGATGCTCGAGGTTCAAAAGCACCTCGAGCGCCTTGGCGATGATGTCGTGGGAAGCGCGGCCTTTGATGTCGGCGACGAAGCCGAAGCCGCAGGAGTCGTGCTCGAGCGCCGGGTCGTACAGCCCCTGCTTCGGGGGCGGCCCTGATTCCATCATTCTGTCTACTTTGCGCGGCTCCTGCCCCCGATGGCAAGCGATCCTGCCGCGCTGCGGCAACACGGCGCGGCACGATCAGCCAAGGAACAATGAATACGCGGGGTTACGGGTTTCGTCGATGAACGGAAATCCGAGCCCGCCGAGGAATTTCCGAAACTGCGGCATCTCGGAAGCGGGCACTTGCATGCCTACCAGCACGCGGCCGAAATCGGCGCCGTGGTTGCGGTAGTGGAAGAGGCTGATGTTCCAGTCGCTGCGCATCCGTTCCAGGAACCGCAAGAGAGCGCCTGGCCGCTCGGGGAATTCGAAGCGGTAGACGAGCTCGTCGCGCGCGAGCGGGGCGTGGCCGCCGACCATGTGGCGGACGTGGAGCTTG
>VBLM01000337.1 GCA_005879095.1 Deltaproteobacteria bacterium | reverse complement strand
GCCAACCGTCAAGCTCGCCGTCGCGGGCGTCGACGCGCTCAGCCCCGGCGCGCGCGTCAAGCACCCGACGTTCGGCGTCGGCACCGTCGAGGACGAGGACGGCGCCGGCCTGAACCGCAAGCTGACCGTCCGCTTCGCTCCCGGAGTCGGTCTGAAGAAGGTCCTCGCCCGCTTCGTGGAGCCGGCTTGATGCGCTGGGTATTGCTCGTTCTGGCCATCGGCTGCGGTCCGAAAACCGTCCGCATCCGGCCCCCGACTGCGCGCGATCTGAGCAACGTCGTCTTCATCCCGTACTCCTCGTCGGCGGTGGAGTCGTTCTTCGACAAGGACGGACGCGTCTGCGCGCGGTTCGACGGCCAGGTTCGCGATTATTTCGCCGGCTGGCAATCGCACGAGCAGGGCGAGCCGGCTTGCGATCACGACACGTTCGACGACGGCCTTCACGCGGCGACGCTGGAGTTGCGCTGGCACGGCGCCATTCCCGCGGACGGCGCGTGGGAGCTGATCGGAGGCGGATTTGCCGTCGGCGCCTGGGGCCGGGTGCAGGCCCGCGGCTCGTATTACGGCGACTTCGTTGCCCGGGCGCGCGTGGTCCTCGAAGCCACGTCGCCGCACTGCCGTGCCGAGTGGTCGGCGGACCTGGCGAAGGCGGCGGTCACCGGAGTGTACGCGCGGGCCAGGGACTTCACCGGCTGGACCGAGATCCCCGATCTGCGCCTCGACGGCTGCAAGGCGGGCGAGCCGCTCGACGTGCGGGTGCGGCTGCTCGCCGATTCCAACCGCGGCCGGATCGAGGTCGACGCTTTCGGCTTCTCGACGCTCAACAACGACGAACTCAACCGGATCTTCGGCGTCAGACGTGGTACCGCAAGCGCGGCAGCAGCCAGTCCACGATGAGGCCGAGCGCCACCTGCACCAGGCCGGCGGCGAACGCCTGGCCCATTCCGATGTCGTACGCCAGCGTGTAGACGATGAACCAGGCGATCATCGCGATGATCCCCGGGACCACCAGCCACCAGAAGTACGCGAAGGGCGTCACCAGCAGCGCGACGAGGAACGTGACCAGCAGCGCGCGCGGCAGCGTATTGCGCCCGTTGTCCTTCGAGACCACGCTGACGGAGACCATCACCACGGCTGCATGGACCAGCCAGGTCGCGATCTTGAGAGCGAGCCACGTCATGGGCCGGCATGATAGATCGAGCCATGACTCCCGACATCCCTGTCACCCCGGAGCTGTTGCACGCTCTGCCGAAGACCGACCTGCACTGCCATCTCGACGGCAGTCTGCGGCTCAAGACCATGCTCGAGCTGGCCGAAGCGCAGGGCGTGAAGCTGCCCGCCGGCGACGAAGCCGGCCTCGCCAAGGCGATGAAGATCGGGCAGCGGCACGGCAGCCTCGAGGAGTACCTGAAAGGCTTCGAGATCACGTTGAGCGTCTTGCAGACCGAGGACGCGCTCTACCGGACCGCGTACGAGCTGGCCATCGACTGCGCCGCCGAGAACTGCAAGCTGATCGAGGTGCGCTACGCGCCGGTCCTGCACTTGCAGAAGGGCCTCAAGCCGACCGTGGTCGTGGAGGCGGTGCTGGAGGGTCTGCGCGCGGCGACCCGGGAGACCGGAGTCCTGGCTGGCGTGCTGGTGTGCGGCATCCGCAACATGAGCCCGGACACCTCGCTTCGCCTGGCGGAGCTTTCGGTCGCCTACAAGAACCGCGGCGTGCTCGGTTTCGATCTGGCCGGCGCGGAGCACGGCAATCCCGCCAAGGACCACCAGGAAGCCTTCCAGCTGATCCTCAACAACAACATCAATTGCACCGTACACGCGGGCGAAGCCTACGGGCCGCCCTCGATCGCGCAGGCGCTGCATTACTGCGGCGCGCACCGCATCGGCCACGGCGTGCGGCTGCGCGAAGACGGCGACCTGCTCAATTACGTCAACGATCACCGGATTCCGATCGAGTGCTGTCCGTCCTCCAACGTCCAGACCGGCGCGGTCACCGACATGGCCAGCCACCCGTTCAAGTTCTATCTGGACTTCGGTCTGCGGGTGACGCTCAACACCGACAACCGGCTGATCACCGACACCACCGTCACCAAGGAGCTGTCCTTGATGGCCAAGCATTTCGGCCTGACGGTGAAGGACATCCGCAACGTGCTGGTGGGGGGGTTCAAGAGCGCCTTCCTCACCTTCCACGACCGCGCGCAGCTGGTGCGCAAGGTGCAGAACGAGATGGACGAGATCATCGCCCGCTTCGCCGCCAGGGACCTGACGCCGCCCAACGGTGCGCCGGGGAAGAAGCCGGCGACGTCCAAGCCGCCGCCGTCGAAGCCGCCGAGCACGAAGCGAGCCTAGGGCCGCTCACTGATCGACAGGCCGGGCTGGGCTCATTGCGACTTGGCCCGCCGGGATCTACCGTCCGGCCATGCCTGTCGACAAAACGCTCGCCATGATCCTCGCCGGCGGCGAAGGCCGCCGTCTCGCTCCCTTGACCCAGGAGCGCGCCAAGCCAGCGGTGCCGTTCGGCGGGCGGTACCGCATCATCGATTTCGTGCTCTCCAACTTCGCCAACTCCGGCGTGCTGCGGATGAAAGTGCTCACCCAGTACAAGTCGGACTCGCTCAACACGCACATCTCGCGAGGCTGGCGCCTCAGCCACATGCTCGGCCAGTTCGTCGAGAGCGTGCCGGCGCAGCAGCGCACCGGGCCGGAGTGGTACCGCGGCTCGGCCGACGCCATCTATCAGAACCTGAACCTCGTCACCGACGAGGAGCCGCAGTACGTCTTCGTCTTCGGCGCCGACCACATCTACCGCATGGACGTGCAGCAGATGCTCGACTTCCACATCGCGCAGAAGGCCGACTGCACGGTCGCCGCCATCCCGGTGCCGATCGAGGAAGCGAGCGCCTTCGGCATCATCACCGCCGACGAGAGCGGCCGGATGGTCGACTTCCAGGAGAAGCCGAAAAACCCCAAGGCGATGCTCGGCAACCCGCGCGCAGCGCTGGTCTCGATGGGCAACTACCTCTTCACCACCGAGGCGCTGGTTCGCGAGATCGTCCGCGACGCCGGCAAGGAGGGGGCCCACGACTTCGGCAAGTCGATCATCAGCGAGATGCACAAGCGCACCCGGGTCGCGGTCTACGACTTCGCCACCAACGATGTGCCGGGCCAGGGGCCGAACGAGATCGGCTACTGGCGCGACCTCGGCGATCTCGACACGTACTACGAGTGCAACATGGATTTGATCGCGGTCGACCCCAAGCTCTCGCTCTACAACGACCGCTGGCCGATCTACACCGCGCCCTCGTACACCGCCGCTCCGGCGAAGTTCGTCTTCGCCAACGTCGAGGAGAACCGGATCGGGTCTGCCACCGACTCGGTCGTCAGCGAGGGCTGCATCATCTCTGGCGGCCGCATCAACCGCTGCATCCTCTCGCCCAACGTGCGGGTGAACTCGTTCGCCGAGATCACCGATTCCATCCTCTTCGAGGCCGTCAAGGTCGGCCGCCACGCACGGATCAAGAACGCCATCATCGACAAGAACGTCGACATCCCGCCGGGGCTGCAGATCGGCTTCGATCCGGACGAGGACAAGAAACGCTTCTTCGTCAGCCCGAAAGGGATCGTGGTGGTGCCAAAGGGAATGCGCCTCGCCGGATAGTGTAAAACAGTAAGGTGGCGAAAGCCGTCTTCCTCTGGCATCTGCACCAGCCCGAGTACCGCGACCCGGTCTCCGGCCAGCCGCTCTTCCTCTGGGTCCGGTTGCACTCGACGCGCGCGTACACCGACATGGCTGCCGCGCTCGAGAAACATCCGGGCGCGAGAGTGGTGGCGAACTGGGCGCCGTCGCTTCTCTTGCAACTCGAGGCGTATGCCGGAGGCCAGACCACCGACAAGGACGAGGCGCTGGCGCGAAAGAACGTCGCCGACCTGACGCCGGCTGAGCGCGCGCACGTGGTGAAGGAGAGTTTTTCGGTCTACTGGGACCTGTGGGTAAAGCCGGTGCCGCGCTACGCGGAGCTTCTCTCGAAGCGGGGTGCCGACCTGCGCAAGATCGATCTGATGCGCGTGCAGGAGACGTTCAGCGAGCAGGAACTGCTCGACCTGCAAGTGCATTTCGTCCTCGGCTGGATGGGCTTCGCCGCACGCCGCGAGCACCCGCTGATCGCAGGTCTGGCATCGAAAGAGCGCGGTTTCACGCAGGGTGAAAAGACGCAGGTGCTCGATCTCTCGCGTGAAATCGCCCGCAGGGTAATCCCGCGCTGGAAGGCGCTGGCGGAGCGCGGCGTGGTCGAGATCACCTGCTCGCCGCTCTTCCATCCCATCCTGCCGCTCCTGGTCGACACCGATTCCGCCCGCCGCGCGATGCCGCAAGTCGCGCTGCCGCCGCGCTTCCAGCATCCGGAGGACGCGCGTGAGCAGGTCCGGCGCGGGCTGGAACGGGCGCACCGCGACTTCGGTGCGCGGCCGGTCGGGATGTGGCCCAGCGAAGGCTCGGTTTCGCCCGAGGTGCTCGAGATCCTCGCGCAGCAGGGCGTGCGCTGGTGCGCCACCGACCAGGGCAACCTCGAGCGCAGCGAAGTGGAAACCAGGCCGGCGACGCCGCTGCACCACCAGCCGTGGCGCTGCGGCGAGGTCGCGATGTATTTCCGCGACCGCGAGCTGTCGGACCTGATCGGCTTCCGCTACGCGAAGAGCGATCCGCAGTCGGCCGCGCAGGACCTGATCAAGCGCATCGGCGCGGCAGGTGACGCCACGGTGACGCTGGCGCTCGACGGCGAGAACCCGTGGGAGCACTACCCCCAGTCGGGCGAGCTCTTCCTCGATGCGCTCTACGCGGGATTGGAAAGTTCACCGGAAGTGAAGTCGGTTCTTCCGCGCGACGAGCCGCCGCCCAAAGGCCGCATCACCCGGCTGCACAGCGGTAGCTGGATCGACTCCAACTTCCGCATCTGGATCGGCCACCCCGAAGACAACCAGGCCTGGACCCTGCTCGGCCAGGCCCGCAAAGCACTCGAGGAGGAGAAAGACGCGAGCCCGGAAGCCCGCGAAAAGGCGTATATGGCGTGCCTCGCTGCCGAGGGAAGCGACTGGTTCTGGTGGTACGGCGACGACTTCACCACCGAGAACGCGCCGGAGTTCGACGCGCTCTTCCGCCGCAACGTCGAGCAGGTCTTCCGCCACCTCGGCCGCACGCCACCCGAGCGCCTTTCCCGCCCGATCATCGCCCCGCACAAGGACGCGACCCAGGCGAGCGCGGTGGTAACCTCGCCGCGGCGGCTGATCCACCCGGTGATCGACGGCTACTCGCACGGCTACTACGAATGGAGCGGCGCCGGCTTCTACCGGCCCGGCCAGACGCTGGGCAGCTCGATGGCGCAGGGCAACGGCGCCTTCCTCCAGCTCTGGTACGGTTTCTCCGAGAACGCCCTCTTCGCCCGGCTCGATCCCGCCCAAGGCGCCGATCTCCGCGGAGAATTGCGCATCCTCATCGCCCGCCCGGCGGGCGACCTGACGCTGCGGATGCCGCTGCTCCCGAGCGGCGAGTGCCCGGTGACCGACG
>VBLM01000340.1 GCA_005879095.1 Deltaproteobacteria bacterium | reverse complement strand
GATCCGCGGCACACGCACCTCGACGCGGCTGCCGTGCGCGCGGACGTCGAACTCGGCTTCCGCCGCGAGCTCGATCACCACCCGCGCCGTTCGTTGCCCGGCGGCCGCGGCGGCCACGCGCCGGACGGTCCCGTCTTCCACCGCCAATTCGCGCGCTTCCGGCATCACCTCGGTATCGGCAAAATCGACTACGACCCGGGGCGGTGCCGACAGCTTGAGCGTGGTGAACGAAAGCGGCCGATCGCCGAGCAATTCGATCGACGCAGCGGCCGCATCCCCGCCCGCCCGCACGCCGAGCAGCCGACCGCGCTCCTGGGCCAGCGCGACCACCGGCAGCACGGCCAGCGCACATCGCCACACAATGGAAGACGGGAGAGTGAAGCGAATCCAACTCACGCGCTGAAACGGTAGCACGCGCCCTCGGCCCGCCCAAGCTTCTCGTCAGCGTCAGACGGCCTTGGCGCGATCCCGCTGGCCCATCGTCAGCTCGAGGTGGTGGTTCTGGCTTACCGGCCGCCAGACGAGGTATTCGCTGCGCGCCTCGCGGTAGATGCCGCGCGTGCTGTGGCGGGAGGCGATGCGATCGAGATCGCCGAAGAAGATCGCCATCGGAATGCGGATGTCGCCGTAGTGCGCCTTGTAGTCGTACCCGGTGCGATAGCACTTCATCTCGTCGTGCCGGATCCAGCGGGCGAACTGCTCCACCACCAGCCGCGACTCCTTCTCGCCGCCCTGGCTGAGCAGCCAGCGGAAGTCGTCGGCGGTTACCCGCGCGGGATTGAGCAGAAAACCGATGTACCGCGCCACCGCTTCGTACCGCCGCAGGTTGCTCTCGGTGGCGGCGGTCGCCAGCGCGCGCAGGAACGCGTCGACCGGGACGTGGTTGAACCGAACCGGTTTGTACTCGCTGTCCGGCGCGGCGAGCAGGTTCGCCGCCCGTGCCAGCGGCCGCAGCGTACGCAGCAGGCGGGCCGCGCCGTGCCGGGTGCGGTGCAGGCTGCTGGCCGCCGCAGCGGCCGCGTCGAGTAGCGGACCGACCAGCGCCGGTCCGAACATCGCCACCGCCCGCAAGGCGAGAAAACCACGGCCGATGTCGCTCGGCGCCCCGATCGCCACCAGCCCCGCCAGGTCGTCGTGGCAGCCGGCGTATCCGTACCCGAGCATCCCCCCCATGCTCGCGCCGAGATAGAAGATCCTGGCTCGCCCTGTCCGTGCTTTCACCGCCGCGATGCCCGCCGGCACGTCGTGCAGGAAGTAGCTGTCGAGGTCCCAGCCCCAGTCGATGTCTGCCGGCGGCGCTCGCCCTTCCCGCGCCGCGCGATCGATCTGCAGCTCCCGGCTCGACCGTCCGTGCCCTCGCAGCTCGAGGATGTGGATGTCCGCCCCGAACGCCAGCAGGTGCTTGACGAAGTCGCCGCAGGTGAAGGCGTGCCGGTTCTGCGACCAGCCCGGGACGAGCAGGATCGGCTGCCCGAAAATGGGCTGCTCCCACTGCTGCGGCACCGGCCGGTAGCGCGAGATCTGCAGCACCCACCCGTCGGCCGTGTGGGCGTCGTAGATCTCCTTCACGTAAAGCGACTTGAACGGGATCTCGTCGAGATCCCGCGCGTCAGGCGCTGGCTGCAGATCGAGGCGGCGCATGTCTTCCTTCAAAATTCTTCAAAATTGTCTCATTTTGAAGGTAGGGCGCGTTCGCTTGCCGGGCAAACTACGTGCCACTCGCTACAGCCGCTCGCTCGGCATCGTCGGCCGCACCTCCCCGAGCAGCAGCGCGCGCACCTCCGCCGCGAGATAGAGCGAGCCAAGACACAGCACCACCCCATTCCTTGCGGCCGCCCGCCGCCCCCCACCGAGCGCGGCGGCGACCGTCGGGTACACGCTGCCGGGCTGCAACGACGTAAGCACGTCCGGCATCACCGCGCGCGGGGAATCGGGGGCGCAGTAATGGAAGGACGCCACCGCAGGCGCCAACGCACGGAGCATCGCCGCGGCGTCCTTGTCATGCAGGGCGCCGAACACGGCGTGCGCCTGCCTGCCCGCCAGGAGGGCCGGCAGCGCGCGCACCACTGCCTTGACGGCGTGCGGGTTGTGCGCGCCGTCCACGAGGACGTTGCCGAATTGCTCGAGTCGCGCTGGCCAGCGGGCCGTTCGCAGACCCGCCTCCACGTGGTGCGGCTCCACGCGGAGTCCGGCCTGCGCCGCCGCCTCCAGCAGCGCGGAAGCGAGCGCAGCATTTGTACGCTGGTGATGCCCTTTGAGCGCGAGGTCTCCGGCGCGCACCGCCCAGCGAGGACCTTGGTAGCAGAAGGGTCTGACATCGCGGCTCTCGAACTGGTAATCGCGGCCGGGCCGCCAGAGGGAAACGCCGAGATCGTCAGCCTTTTTCTGCAGGACGGCCGCGGCCTCCCGCGGCTGGCCGGCGCTGACCGCCCCCGCACCGCGCTTGAAGATGCCCGCTTTCTCGGCGGCGACGTGGGCGAGCGTCGGTCCGAGGTACTGGGTGTGCTCGAGACCCAG
>VBLM01000336.1 GCA_005879095.1 Deltaproteobacteria bacterium | reverse complement strand
ATCACGTCCGCCCCCGCCGCCAACAGCGCGTGCACGCGCTCATCCCGATCCGGTCCCACCCCGACCGCCGCGCCCACCAGCAGTCGGCCCTTTGAATCCTTCGCCGCGTTCGGGTGCGCTCGCGTCTTCTCGATGTCCTTGACGGTGATCAGGCCTTTGAGCTCGAACTTGTCGTCCACCACCAGCAGCTTCTCGATCCGGTTGCGGTGCAGCAGCTCCTTGGCCTCGTCCTGCGAAATCCCTTCGCGGCAGGTGACCAGCTCGCGCGTCATCATCGCCTCGACCTTCTGGTCGAGGTTCTTCTCGAAGCGCAGATCGCGGTTGGTGAGAATGCCCACCAGCCGGCCGTTCTTGGTCACCGGAATGCCGCTGATCTCGTGCTGCCGCATCAGCGCCACCGCGCGGTGCACCGGCGCATCCGGCTCGATGGTGACCGGATCGACCACCATCCCGCTCTCGTACTTCTTGACCTTGGTCACCTCGAGCGCCTGCTGCTGGACGGTCAGGTTCTTGTGGACGAACCCCATCCCGCCTGCCTGCGCCATCGCGATCGCCGTCCGCGCCTCGGTGACGGTGTCCATCGCCGCGCTCACCAGCGGGATCTGCAGGCGCAGGTTGCGCGTCAGCTGCGCGCCGACGTCGACCTGCCGCGGCAGCACGTCGCTTTCGGCGGGCAGGAGCAACACGTCGTCGAAGGTGAGGGCCAGCGGGACATCGGGATCGATCATCTTCGGCTCCGTAAAAGGGGCGGAGTGTATCCGCCGCGAAACGATGCGGCAATCCGCCCCGAGGATTTGTTGCAGCGGCCGCCCGCAGGTACGAGAATCGCCGACATGTCAGACGGCCCCGGAACGCCACCAGGACCGCCTGGAGCCGGCAAGCCAGGCGGCAAGCGCCCGGCGGTCGGCCTGCAGATCAAGCTGCCCTGCGCCGACCTCGATCAGGTCAAGAAGCGCTACGGCGAGGATCTGCGCAACGGCAAGTTCTTCATCCGCACCCGGTCGCCGCGCGCGAAGGACACGCTGGTGCGGCTCGAAGCGCTGCTTTCCACCGGATCGACGGCGTTCCGGGCGGCGGCGGTGGTCACCTCGGTGCAGGACCCGCCCGAGGCCGGAATGCGGCTGCAACTTCTCGGGGTCGACGATGCGGGGCGCGAGCTGATCGTCGCGCTCGGCGGAAAGCCGCCGCCGCCGCTCAAGGCCGAAGCGTCTCGGCCGCTGACGAAGGAACCGGCAAAAAGAGGGCCGATGATCGGCATCGACCTCGGCACGACCAACTCCGCCGCCGCAGTGGTCAAGGACGGCAAGCCCTTCGTGATTCCCTCGCGCAAGGGTCACAACACCGTCCCGTCGATCGTCGCCATCGACGAGAAGGGCAAGATCATCGTCGGCCACGCCGCCAAAGGCCAGCTCCTCATCAACCCGCAGAACACCGTCTACGGCGCCAAACGCCTCGTCGGGCGCCGGTTCGAGTCGCCGATGGTGCGAGATCTCATCGGGCGCTTTCAGTACCAGATCGTCGCCGGCCCGCGCGGCGAAGCTGCGGTGCATCTCGCCGACCGGCAGCTCTCCCTTCAAGAGATCTCGAGCCTCGTCCTCCGCGAGGTGAAGGAGATCGCGCAGCAGTGGCTGCAGACGGAAGTGAACCGCGCGGTCATCACCGTCCCCGCCTGGTACAACGACAACCAGCGCAACGCCGTGCGCGAGGCCGGCGAGCTGGCGGGGCTCAAGGTCGAGCGGATCCTGAACGAGCCGACGGCGGCTGCCCTCGCCTTCGCCCACGGGCGCAAGCTCGACCAGCGCATCCTCGTCTACGACCTCGGCGGCGGCACCTTCGACGCCAGCGTGCTCGAGCTGCACGGCAACGTCTACGAAGTGGTCTCGACCGGCGGCGACACGTTCCTCGGCGGTGTCGATTTCGACAAGGTGATCGTCGACGACCTGCTGGCGGGGTTCAAGGAGAAGAACGGGATCGATTTCCCGGGCGATCGCGTCGCGCTGCAGCGCGTGACCGACCAAGCCGTACGACCTGGAAGCGACGCTCTCGCGCTCGGAGCTGGTGCTGCTCACGGAGCACCTCGTCGAGCGGACGTTGAATGTCTGCGAACAGGTCCTCGCCGCGCGCGGGCTCGAGCAGGCCGACATCGCCGAGGTCCTGCTCGTCGGCGGCCAGAGCCGGATGCCGCTGGTGCGCGAGCGCATCCGCAACTTCTTCGGGCGCGAGCCGTCCAAGGCGGTGCACCCGGACGAGGCCGTGGCGCTCGGCGCGGCGCTGCTGGCGCACTCCATCGACGCGGGCGAGATCGAGGGTGTCGTGCTGGTCGACGTGCTGCCGATGAGCATCGGCGTCGGCCTGCCGGGCGGACGGGTTCGCAAGATCGTCGAGCGCAACACGTCCCTGCCCTTCAAGAAGTCGCTCGGCATCGAGACGACTAGGGACGACCAGGAGACGCTCGAGGTCCCGATCTTTCAGGGCGATAACGAAAAAGCCCAGGATAACGAATACCTGGGTACGCTGGTCATCGCCGGTCTGCCGAAGGGGCCGCGCGGGTCGCAGGCGTTCGACATCGTCTTTTCGCTGTCGGGGGAATCGATCCTGAGCGTCACCGCCGAGGACAAGAAAACCGGCCTCAGCGCGACGGCGACGTTCTCAACCAGGGACACGCCGGAAGAGGTCAAGAAGCGCCTGGCCGACTCGGCCGTCGCCGACGACCATCGTGCGAACGGCGACCGCGGCGGCTTCTTCGGCTGGCTGAAACGTCTCTTCCGCAAGAGCGAAGCTAGAGCAAGCTGAGTTGCGACGGCGGCTGCAGCAGCGACGGATCGTCGTTGCGCACGTCATTCACCCGCGCCGAAACCTCCGTCGCCGTCAAATTCGGGGAGATCTGCCATTTTGGCATGGTCATTGCGTAGGGTGTCCCCGGATTTCAGCCAGTCCTTCAGCATGTCGTGCAGCACGACGAGCGGCATGCGGTCGTGGATGCGGGCGACGGCGCCTTCGGCGTCGGTGGTCAGCACGACGAAGGCGAGCCGGCCGTCGGGCAGTACCTCGGCGAGGCCGGCCAGATAGAGCAGGCCGCCGTCGCGCGGGCGGAACCAGATCGGCTGGCGCGCGTCGCGCGGACCGGTCCACTCGTAGAACCCGTCGGCGGCGACGATCACGCGCGATGCCGATCGGAAGCGCTTGTCGGCCGTCTCCGATCGCGCGTTGATCATGCCGCCCGGAAAGCCCCACACCGCCGGCACCAGCACGCGGCCGGATGGCGAGGCCTGCGCGATCCAGTGCGTATCAGTGGGCGCGGCGTTGTACCGCGGCTTGTACAGCGCCGCGTCGGCCGGGGAGACCGTCGCCTCCAGCAGCGAGGCGACCTCTTCGATGTCAGGCGTGGTGAGCGTGATCCGGCCACACATGGGCGAAAGCCTAACTGCGCCGGCCTTCCACCG
>VBLM01000335.1 GCA_005879095.1 Deltaproteobacteria bacterium | reverse complement strand
ACGGCGCGGTCGTCGACGGCGGCGAATGCTGGAAGTCGGGCAACTGGGCGGACTGGCCGCTGGTGATGAACTCGCAGGAGGGCGGCGACGTCGTCGACTGGACGCTGCCCGCCGGCGTCGCGCACAAGTTCACGCCGGGCGAGAAGCTGATGCTGCAGTCGCACTTCGTCAACGCGCAGACGCAGCAGACGCCGGGCCGCGGCAAGGCGATCGTCAACTTCGAACAGACGACCGTCGCGAATCTTCAGGAGCTGGGCACCGTCTTCGCCACCGACCAGAACATCCGCATCTGTCCCGGCGACAGCGGCGTCACGTTCGCGCAGACGTGCCGATTCGCGCGGCAGCCGGTGACCATCATCGCCGCCAATGGCCACTTCCACTCGAGAGGAACGCGCTTCGAGATCTTTTCTTCAGACGCACAGAACCAGCCCGGTGCGCAATTTTATACCTCGACGCAGTGGGCCGACCCGCCTTTCGTGCGCGACATCGGCGTACCGGTCGCGCAGGGCGGAGGCATCTTTTTCCGCTGCACGTACAGCATGGCGGCGCAGGAGTGCGCCGACTCCGCCGATCCGCGACGTGCTTCTGAAAGTCGCGGCGCTGCTGGCGTTCTTCAGCTGTCCGCGAACATCGCCGCATCCGCCCTGCGGCATCGTCGGTGACGCGGCCAGACCGGTTGCGCTCTTGCCCATCGCCGCTGACGGCGCCGGCAATCTCCACGCCTTGCACGACGGGGACTCCCTGCAATTGCAGAGGCCGCCGCAGGGCGGGTTCGTCATCTACGCGGGCGTGGCGGCGACGAACCTCAACCGCTGCCTGTTGTCGGCGGCGGAGTTGATCGATCCCGCGAGCGGCAGTCCGCTGACCAACCTCGATCAGCGCAACGCCGACCTCGTCGACGAGCAAGCCGGATATTTCTGGCCGCCGGATATCTTTCAGACCCCGAACATTCCCGCCTGTCCCGACGCGCTGCACGTCGGCGTCGTCAATCGCAGCGCGATCCTGCGCGTCGACGTCCAGGACATCGACGGTCGTACCGGCCGCGCCGAAGTGCGCGTCACGCCGGTGTGCGGCGACGACAAGTCATGCGCGTGTCTCTGCGGGCCCAACCCGACGCACTGCTGATCACCTCATTCGAGATCCACGCACGCCGGCGCCGGGCCCGTCGTCCTGATCGACTCGGCGAATCGCTCCAACGCCGCCGTCGCGCTCTCGCTGGCCTCGAATCGCACCAACGCAAGCGACGCCTTCCCGTTGCAGAACGGCGCGACGTCGATGCGCACCGTCCCGCGATTTCCCTCCATCGTCCAGCTGCGCTCCTCGGCGGTTGCGCCCGCGAGCTTGTGCCGGGTGGTTCCCGCGAAAGCGAGATGTCCGCCCTGCGCGGTTGCGATCTGTCCCGATGCGGCCTCGAAGAACGCGTCGAGCGCGTCGCCGGCCAGCGTGTCGGGGACGAAGGAGAGCGCCGCCTGTCCGTAGTTTGGGCGCTTGATCGACAGCTCGGCGACCGGATTTCCCTGGTCCTGCTGGTAGCCCTCCGGCAGTACGCCTTCGAGCGCCAGCCGCGGACTGGTGAACTGACCGGCGACGACGCGCGCCGGCTCGATCGCCGGTGGCGGCGGCACGTCGCCGATCGGCGGCGACGGCCTGGGCAGCGAAGGGCGCAGCGCGAGCTCCGTGCGCGAGCGCCGTGACGATTCCGGCCGAGGCGCTCTTCGACGGCGCGGCCTGGCCCGCGTCCTCCCAGCACGGCTGCTCGAGCACCAGGAGATTCGCGACGTGCGACGCCGCTTCTCCGCTCCACGCCGAAGTCCAGAGCAGCGAGAGCGCGCGGTTGGGCCCCTCGACGATGGTGTACGCGTCGCCCAGCCACTTCGGAGCGAAGTCCTTCACCACAGCCTTGTCGACGCAGACCTCGAGCGCGACGCGCGAACCGAGCTCGCCCATCCGGCCGGTCGCGATGATGCGCGTCCCCGGAGGCGCGACCGGCATCGGCAGCGACACCGGCAGCTCGCCGACGAAGTACGCCTCCGGATGCAGAACCTGGTGCGACGAGACCGGCGGGTTCTTGAACATCCTGTCGACGAGCGCACGAGCGCGAATCCCGCTGCGTAGGGCAGCACCAGCTCCTCGCGTAAAATCGCGGGCGCTTTGAGCAGCTCCGGCGACTTGCCGCTGATGCGCAGCAGCGTCTCGGCGTCGACCGCGCGCAGCATCGCGGCGCCCGCGGCGATGGCGGCCTTGACCGGTTTATGCGCATGGCGCGCTCCATACGCGGTCATGACTGCCATCGCATCGCCCTCGAAAAGCGCGGTGCGCGCCAGCCGCACGTCATCGTCGGGCAGCGACTTCATCTCGGGGATGCCGAAATTCTGATCCTGCAGCGCATGCTCGATCTCGTGGGCCAGCACGATGCGCAGCTCGGCGCCCGCTGCGGAAGCCGGCACCGTCTTGCGCACGATCAACTGTTTGCTGAACGGATCGTAGAAGCCCGCCACCTGCTCGTCGAGGACGTCGAGCAGGATCTTCGCCGGATCAGAGCCGGGCGGCGCGAGGTCGAACGCGGTCCAGCGCGCGCGCTCCGCGGCCACGATCGCGGGCGTCAGCTCCTGCTTTGCCCGCTCGTGAACCGCTTTGGAAAAGAGCTTGTCGTCGAGGATCATGATCCTGAGGTTCTGCTTGCGCTTGAGTCCGCGCAGCTGCTCGACGTCGGCGGTGACTTCGCGGATCAGGGTGACCAGCGGATCTTCGTTCGCGGGAGGAGGCGGCGGAGGCGGAGAAGGTTGCGCGGGCGGAGGTTCCGGAGGCTTTTCCTGAGGCCTGACGCCTGAGGCCTGAGGCCTGTCACTCGCCTGAGGCCTTTCACCGGGAATCCGCAGCGTCCCTCGCGTCTGCGGCGGCTCCGGGGTCGCCGGCGTCAGGCCGAGCGCGCTGGTGACGAGTTTCGGAATCTTCGCGCGAGCATCCTCGCGGAGCTGCGCGATGCCGATGCCGACCAGCCGCGCGACTCCTGCCGGCGCGCCCGAGCCTGGCTTGTAGACTCCGACGGCGACGACGGTCGCGCCCTCCATCTGCGCGGCTCGGCCGAAGAGCGCCGCGACCGCGCCCTCTTTCAAGGCGGCGGCGACATCTCCCTGCGCCTCGACGATCTCGTACCCGTGCGGCGCCAGCGCGGCGCGCGCGGCCTCGCGGATTTCGACGCTGATCGCCGCCGCGTCCGCAGGCTGAAGCACTCCGGCGCGCGGCTCGACGGGCAGCACCGCCACCGTCGATGCCGCCGCGATGAAGAGGAACGCGAGCACGGTAGCCCCATGTTCGACGCGGAAGGCGCGTTAGGCAAGCTCCTTGACACCGCCCGCCGCCCCTCCCAGTGTGAACTGGTGGCGCGCATCCTGGTGATCGACGACGACCCGATGGTCGGCCTGATGATCCGCCGCATGCTTTCGCCCGCGCACGAGGTGGCCGTCCAGCGATCGGCCCAGGGCGCCCTTCAGCTGATGCAGAGCGGCGAGCGCTACGACGTGATCCTCACCGACCTGCACATGCCCGACCGCGACGGCATCTGGCTGCGCGGCGAGCTGGCGCGCGTCGATCCCTCGGCACCTCGCCGCATGCTCTTTCTCACCGGAGGCGCGGGCAGCGCCGAGGCGCAGGAATTCCTCGGTCAGCCCGGCGTGCGCTGGCTGGAGAAACCGTTCCGCTCGGCCGATCTGCTCGCGCGCATCGAAGAAGTCCTGCGCGACTGACCCTCATCGGCTCTTGAGATATTGCACCAGCCCCGGCACTTCCTTCTCGCGGAACGCGGCGCACTGGCGCACCGATTCCATCGCCTGCGCGAGCTTTCGCTCCGTACCGGGGAATTGCCCGGCGCGCGGCCGGAAGAATTGCGCCAGAGCGACCGCATGCTCCTCGTCGCAGAATCCGGCCCCGATTCCAGGCAACGACGAGGGATAGTCGTGCGGCATCTTCGCCGCGATGGCGTCGAAGTTCTTCTCCACGAACGAGAGCGCGGCTTCGCGCGTGCGCGGATCGCCGGCCGCGCCCCACACCAGCGCGATCGCTTCGCGCGGCTCGAAGTCGTCGGAGAGGAAGATGGCGAAGGCCTTCTGGGCCAGCTCCGGATCGCGGAACGAGCCGAGCGCGTCGAGGATGCGCTGACGATCGAGACGATCGGTCTCCGCCTTCGCCGCCTCGTGCAGCTTGTCGAAAAGCAGCGCGTCGCCGTCGATGGCGGCGAGGTAGAGCGCGGCCGACGCCAGCTCCGGGGTGGCCGCCTTGTGATCGGCGAGCCAGCGCAGCGCCAGTTTCTGCGCGTCAGTGCGCACCTCCAACTCTCCGCCTTCGTCGCCGACGATGCGCAACAGCGACGGCCGCAGGATGCGGACGTCGTCGGGCTCGCCCTTCTTCTCCGTCCACCCGAGCGTCTGGGCGCGTTTGCCGAACGTGTCGCGGACGAAGGCGCCGAACTTCGCCAGCGACTCGTCGGTGAGCAGCCCGCGCGCGCGCACGTACGCAAGCGGCGGCAGCAGCATCTCGACCACATGGCGCTCCCTGTCGGAAGCCAGCGTCTGCGCGAGTTGGAGCAAGCGCGACAGCTCGAGTGACCCTGCGTGAGTGGCCGCGTCGACGTCGGCGAAGAAGAGCATCCGCTCCGGCGCGCTCAGCTGCGCGACGTTCTTGGTCAGCCGTGCGACCGCGTCGTCATCGAGCGCGCTCCGGTAGTAGCCGGAAGCGTCCGCGTTGGGCGCCACCCACTGCGGGCAGGCGCCGAGATCGAGCGCGCCGGACTTGTCTGTCAAAAGCATACAAAACCGTCCGGCGTTGGTCCGCGCGCAGACCGGGACCTGCCAGACCTGCTCGCGCGCCTGCCCCGCCCCGATCGGCACGTATCGCGTCTGCGACAGCGTCAGGCGACCCTTGCCGCCCTCGCAGACGAGCTTCGCGGTCACCAGCGGAACGCCGCCTTGATCGAGGAACGTCGAAAACGGGGTCGCCACGTCCTTGCCCGATTCGGCCGAGATGGCCGCGAGGAATTCCTTCGCCGTCGCGTTGCCGTCGGCGTGCTCGGTCAGGTAGCGCTTGACGCCCTTGCGGAACGGCTCGGCCCCGGCCCACTCCTCGAACATGCCGATCACCGCCGCGCCCTTGTTGTAGGTGATGGCGTCGAAGGCGTTGCGGATGTCGCCCTCCGACTCGATCGGCTGCCGGATGCGGCGCGCGGAGAGCAGGCTGTCGGCGTTCATGGCGTGGACCATCGACGCCGTGCGCTCGGCCGGCTCGCCCCAGGCGGGCGCGAATCGTTCCAGCGTCTTCGGCGTGGCCCAGGTGGCGAACGCTTCGTTGAGCCACAGGTCGTCCCACCAGGCAGTGGTCACCAGATCGCCGAACCAGAGGTGGGCGAACTCATGCGCCTCGACCGCCGCGGCGCGGCGCATGAACTGCGGCGTATCGGTGCCCGGTTTGGCGAGATT
>VBLM01000041.1 GCA_005879095.1 Deltaproteobacteria bacterium | reverse complement strand
CCCATCTGGATCTCCTGGGCCCGGGGCACGAGATCGAGTTGGAGCTTGCCGGTGTCGGGATTGCGGACGCAGGCGCAGAGCAGGACGGCGAAGAGTAGGCGGCGCATGCCGCGACGGTAGGAACCGCAGGAGGCGAAGGCAATCGCCGTGCGAGCGGCCGTTACAGCGGCAACAGACCCAGCCGTGCCGCCAGTCTTACCAAATCCGTGGCCGAGTGCGCGTTGAGCTTGCGCAGGATGCGCGCGCGGTGGGTCTCGACCGTGCGCTTGCTGATGTAGAGCTGGGAAGCGATGCTCGCGGTCGACGCGCCGCCCACGGTGAGATCGAAAATTTCCCGCTCTCGCTGCGTCAGCTGCGCCAAAGGCGCGATCGGAACGTCGCCATTCGGCGGCGCGCGCGGCCGGCGGCGGACGTCCTCCAGCACGACGCGCGAGATGCCCGGCGCGAGGTAGGTCTGCCGCTGCGCGACCGCGCGGATGGCCGCCAGCACGTCCTCGGCCGACTGCTCCTTCGAAGCGTAGCCGAGCACGCCGGCGTCGAGCGCGTTGGCGACGTGCTGCTCGTCCTTGACCATGCTCAGGGCGATGACCTTGCGCGTCGGGTTCTGCCTGAGCAGCTCTCGCGCGACGCTGGCGCCGTTGGAACCCGGCAAGAGCATGTCGAGGACGACCACGTCGGGCTCGGTCTCCCGTACCGCGCGGTACGCTTCATCGGCGTTGGTCGCTTCCGCCACTACGCTGAAACCGGGCTGGGACTGCAGCAGCGCGCGCAGGCCTTCCCGAAAAAGCTTATGATCATCGACCAGAGCAACGGTTGTCGTCATGGGGGCTTCTACCGATCGTGTGCCCGCTTACCATACTTCACTGTCAGTGATTCGCGCATGCGTACACATACGTAGGTGTTCGGTTGTCAAGCAGGCGGGCACTGGCGCGCCGTTCGCGCTATGTTCTCGTTGGAGCGGCAATGGAACGACGGGATCTGATCTGCATCGGCACCTCGGCCGGCGGCGTCGAGGCGCTGAAGAAAATCGCGTCTGCGCTTCCGGAAAATCTGCCGGCCGCCGTCGTGGTCGTTCTCCACCTCGCGCCCGATCACCGCAGCGCGCTGCCGCACATCCTCACCGGCGCCGGCCCGCTTCCGGCGCTGCATCCGAAAGACCAGGAACCGCTTTCGCCGGGCCGCATCTACATCGCGCCGCCCGACCACCACATGCTGGTCGAGCCGGGGAGGCTGCGGCTCGTCCGCGGCGCCAAAGAGAACAGCCACCGTCCGGCCGTCGACCCACTTTTCCGCACCGCCGCCTACAACTACGGCTCGCGGGCCATCGGCGCCATCCTCACCGGTGCGCTCGACGACGGCACCGGCGGTCTGCTGGCGATCAAGCAGCGCGGCGGCACCACCGTGGTTCAGGATCCGGAGGACGCCTTCTGCCCCGACATGCCGCGCAGCGCGCTCGACTACGTCAAGCCCGATCACATCGCCAAGCTGTCGGAGATCGGGCCGCTCCTGGGAAGGCTCGCGGGCGGACGGGTGGAGGGTAGCCACGAGGTGTCGCCGCTGCTCAAGGACGAAGCCGAAATCGAGACTCTGAGCCCGCTGCATGGCCACGAGACGGTCGGCATGCCCTCGCCATTCAGCTGTCCGGCCTGCGGCGGTGTCCTGAACGAAGTTCACGAGGCCGGGACGGTGCGCTTCCGCTGCCGCACCGGCCACGGCTTCACTCCCGAGACCGCCCTCGTCGAGCAGCGGGTGACGATCGAGGGCGCGCTGTGGGCGGCGCTGCGCGCGCTCGAGGAGCAGGCGGAGCTCGCGCATCGGATGGCGACGCGCGCGCGGCGGCAAGGGAGCGTGCATTCCGCCGTGCGGTTCGAAGATCGTTTCGAAGCGGCCAGGAAGCAGGCGGACGTCCTCCGTCGCCTGCTGGCGGTAGAGGCAGGTCCGCAGGTAGCTTGAGCCCCCGCGGAAAGGTGAGCGTGAAGCGCGTTCCGCCGCCCTTCTTCGGCGCCGCAACGATCTTGCCGCCCATCCGGCGCATGGTGCCGGCCGCGAGCCACAAGCCGAGGCCGGTGCCACGCGGCCCCTTGGTGGTGAAGTAGGCCTCGAAGAGCCGGTGCACCAGCGCCGGGGGGACGCCGACGCCCTGATCCTCGAACACCAGCACCACCGCCTTGCGGTTCACCCGCGCGCGGATGCGGATCTCGCCGCCCCGCGGCATCGCATCGGCGGCGTTGCGCAGCAGGTTGAGGAAGAGGTGCGAGAGATCGGCGGAGGAGGCCTGCATCGGCGGGAGCTCCGGCACCGAGAGTCGGACCCGCACCTTGCTGCGCGTCGCCTCGGTCTCCAGCTCGAACAGCGCCACCGCGCTGTGCAGGACCGCGCCGATGTCCACCGCCTGCAGCCTGGGCGCGCCCGAGCGGGCGAAGTCGTGCAGCCGCTGGACCATCGCGGTGGCCAGCTGAAGGCCCTCTTCGAGCGCTCCCAGCGTCTCGGCGTGCTCGCTCAACATGCGCCCGTCCAGCCGCAGCGAGGCCGTGCGGAAGGCGAGGCCGCGCAGCGTGCTGCCCAGATCGTGCGCCACCGCCGCGGCCGCCTCGCCCAGCATCAGGAGCCGGTGCTGCTGGATCAGCGACTGCCGCACTTCGGCCAGCTCGATCTCGCGCAGCTCGATGGCGGTGACGTCCTCCGCCCAGATGAGAAATGCCGGCGGCCGCCGCTGCCGCTCGAGCCGCAGTGAGATCAGCCGCGTCCCATCCGGATCGCGCAGTCGCAAGGCGCGCGTCGCCATGCCGGCCGGCATCTCGTCCATGGTCCGGATGGCCCACGCGCGCAGCGGCAGCGGCGGCCGGCGCGGCTCGGAGGCCAGCGTCCAGCGCATGCCCCGCTCCAGCTCGACGTACGCCGCGTTGCGGAAGACGATCCGGCCCTCCTGCGCCACCGCCAGCGCCAGGCTGGCGCTGGAGATGCCGCGCACCGCGTTCTGCATCGCGTCGCGGAAATTCCACCGCTGCTGACTGCGCCCGACCAGCGCGGAGTACTTCGCCGCCAGCTCCTGGTACTTCTCGCGCAGGACCCGGCCGGGGTCGTCAGTTCGCTTGCGGCCGGCCATTGTTCTTCTTGAGCTGGTTCAACTCGCTGGTCACCGAGCGCAACCGCGTGTTGTCCTCGAAGAGGATGACCGATCCCATCGCCACGCCGTCGTCGACGATCGGCACCGACGCCACCAGGGCGTTGCCCCTCGTACCATTGGGCATCTCGTACTCCACCTCTTCCCCCTTGATGGTCTGGTTCGCCGTCGCCGCCTTGCGCAGCCGCCGCTCGGCGGCGAGGTTCCAGAGCGTGATGCGGCCCTTCTGGTCGATGACGATCACCGCCGAAGGGAGGCTGCGGATGATGGTTCGCTGCAGGAACGCGAGCTGGTTCAGCTCGTCGGTGCGCGAGGCCAGCTCGCGGTTGGTCGCGTCCAGCTCGGCGTTGGTCGACTGCAGCTCTTCGTTGGTGGTCTCCAGCTCTTCGTTGGTCGACTGCAGCTCCTCGTTGGTGGTCTGCAGCTCCTCGTTCGCCGACTGCAATTCCTCGTTGGTCGTCTCCAGCTCCTCGTTCGACGACTGCAGCTCCTCGTTGATGGTCTGCAGCTCCTCGATTCCGTTTTGACGCTCTGCGTTAACCTTCTGCAGCTCGAGTTGCAGGTCGGCGAGGGCGGTCACGTCGTGCGCGAGGTAGACCAGGCCCTGGATGTCCTGCGACGCGCTCCCCCGCAGCGGCAGCACCTCCACCACTACGTGGAGCGGCGGCTTTTCCGGGCGCGCGATCGAGCCCGAACCGCGCTCGCTCGGGCTGCGGCCCTCGCGCACCATCGTGGTGCGCTCGACCAGCACCTCCCCCGACAGCCCCGGCAGGCCGAGCGAGGTGAGCTTCTTGCCCAGCACGTCCGACTCCAGCCGGTTCCACATCGCGACCGCCGCCTCGTTGAAGGAGAGGACGGTGCCGTCCAGCGCGGTCGCCAGCACGGGCACGTCCACCGCCTGCAGCACGTCGCGATGGAACTGCTCGGTCGGCCCGGTTTCCTCCGCTTCGCCGGCGTCGCCGCGGCTCGCCGTCTCCTGCTCGAGCAGGTTCTGCAGCCGCGTCTGGGCCAGCGCCGCGTCGCGGCGCCCGTTCTTGCGATAGATGCGGCGCGAGACATCGACCGCTTCGAAGACCTTTCCGGCGAACGGGATCAGCTCGCTCTTGCCCAGGACCAGCACGCCGTTTCGACGCAGCGCGTAATGAAACCGGCTCAGCACCCGCTTCTGCAGGCCGTTGTTCAGGTAGATGAAGACGTTGCGGCAGACGAGCAGATCGAGGCGCGAGATGGGCGCGTCGGAGACGAGATTGTGCACGCCGAAGACTACCGCCCGGCGCAGCTCCTTGCGCACCAGATACTGGTTGCCCTCCTCCTCGAACCAGGTCTTGAGGAGCCGCTTGGGCAGGCTCTCCACTTGCTGCTTCGTGTAGACCCCGTGGCGTGCGTAGGAGACCGCCTTCTCGTCGAGGTCGGTGCCGAACACCTTGACGTCGGCGGTGGCGAAGGATGGGCCCATCGCTTCGGCGAAGAGCATCGCGAGCGTGTAGGTCTCCTCGCCGGTGGCGCAGCCCGCCGACCAGACGCGGATCTCTTCGCCGGTCCGCTTCTCGGAGAGGATCTGCGGGATCACCTTCTGGGCCAGCCGGTCCCACAGCTCTGAATCGCGGAAGAACGAGGTGACCTTGATCAGCAGCGAGCCGAGGAGCTGGTCGTACTCCGTCGGATCGCGATCGAGCAGCGCCTGGTAATCGGCGACGTTGGTGCAGCGGCGATCCAGCATCCGCCGCTCGATGCGCCGTCTCAGTGTCGCCCGTTTGTAGTTCCGGAAGTCGAAGTTGCGCGCTTGCCGGACGCGCTCGATGACGCCTTCGACCTGCGTTTCGCGGACTGGCGCTGACTCGCGCTTTCGGCCGTGTCGTGCCATGGGGTCCTCCGCTGCTCGACCGATTTCCGCTCTGCGATCGACTCTTCCGCCGAGGCTTGCGACTCGGCCCGGTGCGCCTCCGCCTCG
>VBLM01000334.1 GCA_005879095.1 Deltaproteobacteria bacterium | reverse complement strand
GACGAGACCGGCATCTCCAACATCGTCATCGACCCGCCCACGTTCGAAAAAAACCGCCGCCCGATCCTCGCCAGCTCGCTGCTCATCGTCGAAGGCCGCCTGGAGAAGTACGACGGCGTCGTCAGCGTCAAGGGCGACCGCTTCTGGGGGCTGCACGAAGCGCTCGCCGCCCACGTGCAGTCGCGCGACTTTCATTAAGGGCCGTTCCCGTCCCCGTTGCCGTGCGAGGAACTCGTGGAGGTGCTCGCGCCGTGCCTGGAACTGGTGCACGCGCACGTGCCCGGTCAGGTGCTCGACAACAAGGACGGGCTCGGGAACGACGCGATCACAAAAACGATCACCCGCACCGCACCGGCACGGCTCTTAAGTCGGCCCGGACGGAATGCTGAGACTCTTGAGCCGCTCGTACACTTTCAGCACCTGCGGCGCATACCCATTCTTCGGATTCTTCCCGCGCATCAGCGCCATGTCGACCGGCCCCGGCCCGCGGTTGTACGCCGTCAGCGCCATCTCGATGTCCTTGTACATCTCCATGTAGAACCCGAGCACCTGCATCCCGTACTTGATCGAGACCTCGGGGTCCTTGAGGCTGCCCTGGATGCCGAGCACCTTCTCCCACTGCGGCATCACCTGCATCAGCCCGACCGCGCCCACCGGCGAGACCGCCTCCGGATTGAAGCGCGACTCCTCGGCGATGATCGCCAGCACCAGGTCCGGATCGCGCTTGTACAGCGCGCCATACCGGTGCGCCTGCCGCGCGATATTCCGCGCCAGCACCAGGTCGACGTCCGGCTTCAGCACGAGAATCTTCAGGAAGATGACTTGCTCCGCCGAGCTGGAGGCGACGTACTGTCGGAGCTCGGTGCCCTCCATCTTGATCGACTGCGCCTGATCGGTCAGGTCGCCGACGCGGCTGGAGAGATCGGTGGTCTGGCGCGCGATCACGGTCGCGCTGCCCGAGAGCGAATCGAGCCGGGTCTTGAGGAACCAGATGGAGCCGATCCCGCCCAGCATGACGAAGACGTGCAGCCCGACGAACGCCGCGATCCACGGCTGGAGCACCGCCTGCGCCGCCGCCTTCTCCCACGGCAACTGCAACGCGCGCGCGATCGAGATCGGCGCCGCAGTCTCTTCGGCCGGCATCATGGCGTTCCTCCTTGGCGTGAGCCGAGCAACCGGCGAAGCCTAAGGAGGCTTCGTGTGCGTTAGCTAGCGCCCAGGGTCGGTCTCACTGCGACTTTTCCAGAGACCTGACCCAAAGCTCGGCCTCCCTGCGTAAATCGGGGGTGGTGTCGGTCGGAGGTAGCGCAAGGTAAGCGCGGCGCCGGCATGGCGGGGCGCGATCTGCAGCACCTTGTCCATCTCGATCTCCGCCGCCGGCCACGCCCGCTGCTACGCTCTTCGACACCAGCCACGAGCCGTGCTCGTCGCTCCAGCGCTCCCAGAAACCGGCGCGGCCCTGCGGCGGAAGCTCCTGCGCCCGCTTGAAGGCGTCGAGAAACGCATCGGCTTCCGGATTCGGCTGTGTTGGCTCCGGTGCGCATGCTTTCGCCGAAGGGAGCGGTTCGATCGCCGCCACCTTTTGAGAAGCCAGCTCGACGCGATCGCCGACACGGATCAGCCGCGCCACTTCGGGCGCCGGCCGCGCGCGGGAAAGCACCTCGCCGGCCTCGGCGATCTCGATCTCGGCGACCAGGAACCGGTCTTCGACCCTCGCCTGCGTGACCGGATTGAGCGCGGTCACCAGGCGGAACACCTTGACCCGCTCGCCCGCCGCCGAAAGCAGCGCGCAGAGCAACAGCGTCATGGTCCCCTCCCGATGTCGGACGGCAGACCACCTTGTCGCGCTTGCGGCCACACGCTGTGTGCCCTAACGTCGCGAAGACTTTTCACCGGAGGGGAACCCAATGCGCGCACTGCTCGCCGCCGTCCTCGTCTCGATTCCCGCCCTCGCCGAAGAGCCCGCCGCCGCCGCCGCCGCACCCGCCGCGAAAGAGGCCGCGCCGGCCGCTGCTGCACCGGCTGCTGCTCCAGTCGCGAAAGAGGCCACGCCGCCTCCGACGGGCGACGCCCGCCCGTACGTCGACGCGGCGCTCACGTTCCTCAAGTCGTTCACGCATACCAACCGCGCCGGCCCGGCCGGAGTCGAAGCGTGGGACGCCCTGCGCGCAGCCTCGGCCGACAAGGTCGCCATCAAGCTCGCCGGCAAGGAGCTGACGCTCGACGCGGCCGCCGGAAAGAGCGACGCGCAGCTGGTCCGGTTCGCGAAGCTCTCCACCTGGCGCGACGGCAAGGACGTCAAGGGCGTGACCCTCGAGGAAGCCGAGCTCAAGGTCGGCGCCGACTCGCAGAAGGGCAAGGCGAAGATCGCGATGTCGGAGAAGGACGGGAAGTGGCAGGTGACCTCGATCGAGGTCGAGTGAGCCGAGCGAAGGCGCTGCTGCTCGATCTCGACGGGACGCTGGTCGACACACCGCAGGCGATCGTGGACGTGGCGCAGGCCACGCTGGCCGCGCTCGGCCTGCCGCCGGCGGATCCGCAGGTCATCCGCGACACGATCGGGCTCCCGCTGCCGCTCGCTCTCGGCACATTGATCGGCCAGGGGCCCATCGGTGCCTCTGATGCGGTCGAGATCTACCGCGTGCTCTGGCGCGCGCAGGTCACGCCGCGGATTCCGCACCTTCTCTACCCGGGCGTGCGCGAGGGCATCGCTGAATTGCGCCGTGCCGGCGTGCGACTCGCGGTCGTCACCGGCAAGGCGCAGGATGGCGCCGACAGCACGGTCGACGCCGCCGGCCTGCGTCCCTTCGTCGAGGTCGTGCTCGGCTACACCAGTGTGGCGAATCCGAAGCCCGCGCCCGACCTCGCGCTCGAGGCGGTCAAACGGCTGGGAGAGCCGGACGCGGTCGTCGTCGGCGACGCCAACCACGACATCGAGATGGCCAGCGCGGCGGGCCTGCGCTCGATCGGCGTCATCTATGGCGCGCAGTCGGAGGCCGCCGTCCGCGCCGCCGGGCCGACCTGGATCGCGCACACCTTTCCGGAGGTGGTGCGCATCGCGCTGACCGGAGCTATCTAGTCGCCATGGCCATCGCGACGACGAACCCGACGACCGGCGAGACGCTCAAGACCTTCACGCCCGATTCCGACCCGCTCATCGAGGAGAAGCTGGGCAAGGCGGCGCGCGCTTTCGAGAGCTGGCGGCGGACCCGCTTTGCCGAGCGGGCGCAGAGGCTCTCGCGCGTCGCCTCGCTGCTCGAAGAGCGCAAGGACGCGCTCGGCCGCCTGATGACGCTGGAGATGGGCAAGCTCCGCAAGGCGGCGGTCGCGGAGGTGGAGAAGTGCGCCAGCGGCTGC
>VBLM01000333.1 GCA_005879095.1 Deltaproteobacteria bacterium | reverse complement strand
TCCGGTGGCGATGGAGAACGCCCGGCGCGTGTTCGGCGATCGTGTCAGTTTTGTACAAAATCCCTATTTGGCCGCCGAGGGGGCCGACGCGCTCTTCCTCGTCACCGAGTGGAACGAGTTCCGCCAGCCCGACTTCGCCCGGATCAAGGGCGCGATGCGACAGCCAATCCTGTTCGACGGCCGCAACATCTGGAACGCGCGGAAGCTGCGCGACCTGGGCTTCACGTACTACGGCGTCGGCCGCGGCGCCTGAGGCAAGAGTGGCGCGAGGTGCGCCTCGATCAGCCGCCACAGCCCGGACAGGTCGGCGTTCAGCTCGTGGCCCTGCTGCAGCTCGACCAGCTTCGCCCGGCCCTGCATCCGTCTGGTGAATTCGCGCGCCAGGGCCGGATCGACCGTGTCGTCGAGCGCGCCCTGGATCACCAGCGTCGGACAGCGCGGCAGCGGGAATGACTCGTGCGCCAGCGCGTCGTCGAGGAAACGGATGGAGAGGTCTTCCTTGCGCCCGCGCGCGTAGTGATCGAAGGCGTGCTTTCCCGTCCTGCGCCAGTCGGCGAGCTCGGCCGGATCCATCCGCGCGCTCCAGCGCGGGCCGAGATCGAAAGCGGGCGCGAGCAGCACCAGCGATGCGACCCGCCCCGGCCGCGAGGCCGCCCAGGTGGCCGCGGTGAAGCCGCCCAGCGACGAGCCGAGCAGCACGACCGCCTCCGGCGAGCCCTGCGAAAGCACGTCGAGCTGGCCCAGCATCCGCGTCACGGTCAGGTCGAAAAACGACGGCTCGTTCAGGTCCGGCAGGACCAGGTGCGCGCCGCGTTCCTCCAACCGCGCCCGCACGAACTGCCCCTTCGACGATTGCGGCGAGCTGGCGAAGCCGTGCAGCCAGATGAAGCGTGTCAGGAGATTCGGGGACACCCTACTCAATTCCCAACGCCCAACCGCTCCGTCAAGCGCGAATTGAGTGGGTGTCCCCGAATCTCCGTGCTAGATCGCGCTGCCCATGTCGAAGGTCGTACCGCTGCTCGCCTGTTTTCTCCTCGCTGCCGGCTGCAAGGACGCGTGTCTCGCGCTGGCGGACCAGATCTGCGCGTGCCAGCCGGACGACGCGTCGAAGAACAACTGCACCCTGCAGGCGAAGAACGCCGAGTCGACCTTTTCGGTCGGGTCGGCGGACGAGAAGTTCTGCCAGCAGAAGCTCGATCTGCAGCAGTGCGACTGCGGCTCGCAGAGCAGCCAGGCCGCAACCGCCGCCTGCTGCGTGAAGTTGAACACTCCGGAGGGTCGGGCGGCCTGCGGGCTGGTGATCACCTCCCCGTAACCGATCGCGGTCCCTATCTTCGCGCTCATGGCGAAGGTGTGCGTAACGGGAGCGGCAGGGTTCATCGGTGGACATCTCGCGGAAGCGCTGCTCGCCCAGGGGCATGAAGTAGTCGGCCTCGACGACTTCTCCAGCGGCAAGCGCGAGAACGCGGCGCTCCTCGCCAGGCATCCGAAATTCGCGCTGATCGAGGGCTCGATCGCCGATCCGGTTGATGTCGAGCGCGCGGTCTCCGGCGCGATGTGGGTCTTCCACCTCGCCGCGATCCCGTCGGTGCCGGTCTCGATGGCCGAGCCGGTGCGGACCAACGCGGTCAACGTCGGTGGCACCGTCAACGTCCTCGAGACGGCGCGCCGGCACGGCGTCAAGCGGGTGGTGCTGGCCTGTTCCTGCGCGGCCTACGGCGACGGGCTCGAGCAGCCCAAGCACGAGCTTCTCCCGCCCCGGCCGATGAGCCCGTACGCGGTCCAAAAGATTTCCTGCGAGCTGTACGCGCAGACCTACACCCGCGCCTACGGGCTGCCGTGCGTGGCGCTGCGGTTCTTCAACGTCTACGGGCCGCGGCAGGACCCGAAGAGCGAGTATGCCGCCGCCATCCCGCGGTTCACCACGCGGCTCCTCGCCGGGCAGCGGCCTATCGTTTTCGGAGACGGGCTGCAGACGCGCGACTTCGTCCACGTCGAAGACGTCGTCCGCGCCAACCTGCTCGCGGCGGTGAGCGAGAAGGCGCCGGGCGAGGTGATCAACGTCGCCAGCGGCAAGAGCACCTCGCTGCTGGAGCTCATCGCGCTCGTCCATCGCGCCATCGGGCCGGGGGCCGGCAAGCTCGCCATCGAGCACCAGGAGCCGCGGCCGGGCGACCTGCGTGCTTCATCGGCCGACATCTCGAAAGCCCGCGACCTGCTCGGCTATGAGCCCCAGGTCACGCTCTCCGACGGGCTCGCCGGCGTAGTCGAATCCTTCCGCGCGATGATGATTTTTTTAAAAAAACCTCCGCGTTCTCCGCGCCTCCGCGGTGCGCTGGAAGCCTTACCTTGGGCGCAGCGTGGCGATCAACGCTGCGATGTCCGGCGGCATTGGCGCCTGGAGGCGCAGACGTTCGCCCGTCGCAGGGTGAGCAAGGACGAGCTCCGAGGCGTGCAAGGCGTGGCGCCAGAGGCGGAGCGAAATGCGCTCCTCGGGCGTGATCAGGTCGTCGAAGATGCCGGGCGGGGCCGGGGAGCCGCCGCTTTCGGCCAGGCGGAGGAAGATCTCCTCGCTCGGCCCGTAGAGCTTGTCGCCCACGAGCGGGAAGCCGGCGGCCTCCAGATGCGCGCGGATCTGGTGCTGGCGGCCGGTCTTCGGGACGCAGCGCAGCATCGAGAGCGGTTTGCCAGCGGGGTCGAGGTAGCGCGCCACGACCTCGAAGGCGGTGTGCGACGGCGCGCCCCCGGGATCGACGCGCACCTTCACCTTCACCCGCCCCCCGCCGACGACGAGCGGCACTTCGACGTCGAATTGATCCTGCGGCGGCGCTCCTTCGGCGAGCGCGAGATACGCTTTCTCCACCGACCGCGCGGCGAAAGCCGCTTTCAGCCGGCGCGTGAAATACGTGTTGCGGCCGCAGGCGACGAGGCCGCTGGTCTCGCGATCGAGCCGGTGTGCGGGGTCCGGTTTCTCGCCCGCGGCGTTCTTGTGCCGATTTTCCAGCGCCCAGGTGAGCGTGGTCACGTGGTATCGCGCGGTCGGGTGCAGCGCGAGCCCGGCCGGCTTGTCGAGCACCAGCAGCGCGTCGTCTTCGTAGATGACCGGCACCGGCGGCGGCTCACCCGCATCGCCCGGGCTTCGCTTGCGCAGCGCGAACCGCAGACCCGGCCAGATCGGCGTCTCCGGTCCGAGATGCGGCTCCTGGTGGACGAGCGCGCGCGACCGCAGCATCCGCTCCAGCCGATCGCCCGGGAGCGGCCGCTTCAGCTTCTCGGCCACGTAGGCCGCGAGCGTCCAGCCGGCGTAGTTCGGCTCGACCTCGTACTGAACCAGTGAGTCGTCCAAGGCCACGTCATCTGTATAACAGCCGCGCTTGCGAGAGCCGGCAAGCGTGCGCACGGTACCGCGGTGAAGATCCTGCACATCGTCGGGGCGCGCCCGAATTTCATGAAGATGGCCCCGATCATCGCCGCTCTCAAGGGGCGCGACGGGGTGCGGCAAGTGCTGGTGCACACCGGCCAGCATTACGACGTGAAGATGTCCGACGTCTTCTTCCAGGACCTGGGGATGCCGGACCCGGACGTCCACCTCGGCGTCGGCTCGGGATCGCACGCGCAGCAGACGGCGAAGATCATGCTCGAGATCGAGCCGGTCCTCCTGCGCGAGAAGCCCGATGTCGTCGTGGTGGCGGGCGACGTCAATTCGACCATCGGCGTCGCGCTGGTGGCGGCCAAGCTCGGCCTGCGCATCGCGCACGTCGAGGCCGGCCTGCGCTCGCGCGACTGGACGATGCCCGAGGAGATCAACCGGGTCCTGACCGATCGCCTCTCGGACCTGCTCTTCACGCCCTCGCGCGACGGCGACGAGAATCTGGCCAGAGAGGGCATCGATCCGGGGCGGGTGCACTTCGTCGGCAACGTGATGATCGACAGCCT
>VBLM01000332.1:552-6270 GCA_005879095.1 Deltaproteobacteria bacterium | reverse complement strand
TGCGCGACGCGATCCCGCGCTTCTTCGCGAAGTCGCGGCCGCGGCGACCGATGGTGCTGAACTGGATCGCTTCGTACTTCGGCCCTTCTTCGACGACGAATCGCTGCGCCCGGCGGATGATGTTGGCGTTGAACCCGCCGCAGAGCCCGCGATCGGAGGTGAGCAGCACGATCTCGATCCGCTTCGGGTCGCGCACTTGCATCAGCGGATGCGGCGCGATCTCGGCCTCCGCCCGCGCCCGCGCGATCGAGCCGAGCAGCTCGTCGAGGAGCTGCGCGTACGGCCGCGTCCGCACCACCGCGTCCTGCGCGCGCCGCAGCTTGGCAGCCGAGACCAGCTTGAGCGCCTTGGTGATCTTCTGCATGTTCCGGACCGCCTTGATGCGGCCGCGGATGGAGCGGAGCGAAGCCATTTACGCCTTGGCCGCCGTGGGCCGGAACACCGACTTGAACTCTTCGAGCGCGCCGTCGAGGGCCTTGCGCACGTCGTCGGTGAGGTCCTTCTTCTCGCGAAGGAGCTTGAGCACCTCGGGGTGGCGGCTGTCCATGAACTCGACCAGTTCCGCCATGTAACGCTGGACGTCGGTGACTTCGATGTCGCGGATCCAGCCCTTCCCTTGAGCGTCGCGCTGCGTGCCGGCGTAGATCTGGACGATCTGCCTTTCGACCGCCATCGGAACGTATTGACCTTGCTTGAGAATCTCGGTGAGCCGGACGCCGCGGGCGAGCGTTTCCTGCGTAGCCTTGTCGAGGTCCGATCCGAACTGCGCGAATGCGGCCAGCTCGCGGTACTGGGCGAGCTCGAGGCGCAAGCTGCCGGCGATCTTCTTCATCGCCTTGATCTGCGCGTTGCCGCCGACGCGGGAGACCGAGATACCCGCGTTGATCGCCGGCCGCTGGCCGGAGTTGAAGAGGTCGGTCTCGAGGAAGATCTGTCCGTCGGTGATGGAGATGACGTTGGTCGGGATGTACGCCGAGACGTCGCCCGCCTGGGTCTCGATGATCGGCAGCGCCGTCAATGATCCGCCGCCGTGCTGCTTGTTGAGCTTGGCGGCGCGCTCGAGCAGGCGGCTGTGCAAGTAGAAGACGTCGCCCGGGTAGGCTTCGCGGCCGGGCGGACGGCGCAGGAGCAGCGAGAGCTGCCGGTACGCGACCGCCTGCTTGGAGAGGTCATCGTAGATGATCAGCGCGTGCTTGCCGCTGTCGCGGAACCACTCGCCCATCGTCACGCCGGTGTAAGGCGCGAGGAACTGCAGCGGCGCCGGGTCCGAGGCGTTGGCCGCGACCACGATGGTGTACTCCATCGAGCCGGTCTGGGTGAGCCGGTCGACTACGCGCGCCACGGTCGACTGCTTCTGACCGATGGCCACGTAGATGCAGAACATGTCCTGGCCCTTCTGGTTGATGATCGCGTCGATCGCCACCGCGGTCTTGCCGGTCTGTCGGTCACCGATGATCAGCTCGCGCTGGCCGCGGCCGATCGGGATCATCGAATCGATGGCCTTGATCCCGGTCTGCATCGGCTCCTTCACCGACTCGCGGGCGACGATGCCGGGCGCCTTGATCTCGATCTTGCACCGCTCGCCGCCGGCGATGGGACCCTTCCCGTCCACCGGCTGGCCGAGCGCGTCGACCACCCGGTGCTCGCCCATCAGCGCGACGCCGACCGAGTCTTCCTCGAGGTTGAGCACCAGGCCCATCAGCCGGTGCGGGAACTCGTCCAGCTCGCCGGCCATCACGCCTTCCAGGCCGTAGACCCGGGCGATGCCATCGCCGGTGGAGAGGACCGTGCCGGTCTCGCTCACCTCGACGTGCTTGCCGTAGCCTTTGATCTGCTCGCGGAGGATGCGAGAAATTTCGTCCGCCCGGATTTCCGTCATTAGAGCTCCGTTTCCTTCAGATCGGCGCGCGCTTGAGCTGTTCGCGCATGCGCTCCAGCTGAGTGCGCAGGCTGCCATCGAACGACCGCGGGCCGACCTGCGTGACGGCGCCGCCGATCAGCGAGGGATCGGTCTTCGCGTCGAGGACGATGGTGCGGCCGGTCATCGCGGCGATGGCCTCGCGCAGGTTCTTCGTCTCGCGATCGCTCAAAGGGGCAGCCGAGGTCACCGTGGCGCGCACGCGTCCGACCTTCTCGTCGACCATGGCGCGGTAGGCGCGCGCCACTTGGGGAAGATCGCCGACCCGCTGCCGATCGACCAACAGGCGCAGGAAATTCACCACCACCGGCGAGAGCTTGAGCGCGGAAGCCAGCGCATCGACCGCGTTGTGGCGCTGCTGAAGCGTGTAGCCGGGATTGCGCAGGAACGCTCCGGCCTCGCGGCTGTGTTCGAGCGCCGAAAGAATGGCCTCGAGCTCGCCGCCGTACTCCTCGTGCCGGCCTTCCTCGAGGCCGAGCGAGAAGAGCGCGCGGGCGTAACGTCTGGCGACGCTGGCGTCGATCACGGCTGGCGCGGCTCCTCTTGAAAGGCGGCGCTTCGTAACATGGAGGAAATACCCGGTCAATGCGCTGCGGCGAGCGACCAGAGGGCGTGTTACGGCCTCGGACCGAGCCGAACGGACGAGTCGCAAGCCGCGCAAGGAAGGACGACGAAGGCGTGGACGACCACGCCGAGGAGGAGTGACGCCGCCCGGCGCCGCGAATCGGCCGGGGCGGCGACGGGAGGGGCTGTGACGCGCCCTCTTGGTGCGTAGTTTTGCCGCATGAAGCTCATCGTCCAAGGCAAGCAGATGCGCATCAGCGCGGGCCTCAAGCGGTATGCCGAGGAGCACCTCGTGCAGCCGCTGCGCCGGTTCTACGACAACGAGGCGGCCGAGCTCCGCGTCGAGGTCGGACGTGACAACGGCAACCGCGGCGAGTCGAAGGAGTGCCACCTCACCCTTCGCATGCCGGGCGCGAAGACGATCCAGATCGAGGAGAGCACGCCGGACGTCTACGGCTGCCTCGACGTGGCGGCCGACCGGCTGGTCCGCGTGGCGAAGAAAGAGCTCGAAAAGATGCGCCAGGGGAAAGGGCGGCACAAGGAGCACCCGCTCGCAACTACCGTCGCCGAGGGCGGAATCCCGGGCGGCCTGGTCGAGGACCTGCCGAACGGCCGCGCCCTCGAGCGCCTGTCCCGTCCGCGCCGGCGCAAGAAATACTAAGAGCAAAGCGCACCGCGGTGAGATTTTGCTTTAGAGGATGGACTCTTTCCGGCGGGCGGCAGCGACTTGGACCTCGGCCAGCGCGCCTGAGTAGCGATCGAGCGTCGTCAGGAAAGCGGCGCGGGTCAGCTTCATCGCCCGCAAGCCGTAGGGCGCCCTCACGGTTGCGCTCTGGGGAAAGTTCTCCACCACCGCGAGATCGCCGACATATTCACCGACGCGCAGCGGCACCGAGGGCGGGTCGTTGCCCTCGGGCAACTCGAGCTCCGCCTGCCCTTCGCGGATGACCCAGAAGCTGTCGAGCACCTTGCCTTCCTGGGCGAGAAGCGCGCCGGGCGGAAGATCGACCTCCTCGAATGCATCGGCCAGCGCGAGCCGCGCCTCGCCCGGCAGGTCGCGGAACAGATCGATCGCGTAGAGGCGGGCGGTGAGAAAGCGGTGGCGCCACGCCTGGTCGAGCACTTTCCACAGCTTCGGCATCAGGTCGAGTTGGCCGTCGACGGCATCGCGCTCGAGCACGCCGATCTCGGAGGCGATCGCCGCCCGCAACGTGGCCGGCGAGGGCGAGTCCCCGACCAGCGATTCCTCCGAAAAAATGCTGCCCGGGGAGAGCGAGCAGATGGGCGTCGAATCGAGGATGACCTCGAGCGATCCGGCATCGACCAGCACCATGCCGGGGCTCGGCTGGCCGCGGACGGCGAAGGTCTCGGCTGCCTTCAGCCCGACCGGCCGAACGAGGGCGCCGAGCTGCTCGAGCTCCTCGTCGGGAACGCTCTCGAGCAAAACGGCGTTGCGCAGCATCCCCAGGCGATCGCGCACCGGGGGAGCGTACGGGAAGGTGGTTTTCCGGTCCACCGCTTTCGGGGACTTGACGCGACAGGGCGCTGTCTTACGTTGGCGCGCGTCGGAAGGGAACCGGCAAACCGCCGGTCTTCCGGGACATTTTTTGCGAAGGAGGAGACAGTCATGGCGATCGTACGCAGCGATCCATTCCGCGATCTGTTCAACCTGCAGGACCAGCTCTTCCGCACGTTCGACTCGGCCTATCGCGGCCGTGAGCGTGAGGAAGGACCGATGACGGCGACCTGGTCGCCGCTGGTCGACGTCTTCGAGGACAACGACGGCATCACGCTCAAGGCCGAGCTGCCCGAGGTGGACCCGAAGGACGTCGAGATCCAGCTGGAGGGCAATACGCTGACCTTGAAGGGTGAGCGCAAGCTGGAGAACGAAGAGAAGCGCGAGGGCTACCACCGGATCGAGCGGACGTACGGCGCGTTCAGCCGGACGTTCACGCTGCCGAACACGGTGGACGTGGAGCACATCACGGCCGAGAGCAAGGACGGCGTGCTGAAGGTCTTTCTGCCGAAGAAGGCGGAGACCAAGCCGCGCCAGATCAAGGTGGCAGTGACCCCGCAGGGCACGCAGGCCGCCTCGATCTCGAAGCACTAGAGGCTTCAAGCGCACCGCGGAGGCGCGGAGGGCGCGGAGGTTTTTTTGTAAAAGCAATCTCCGCGAATCTCTGCGCTCTCCGCGTCTCCGCGGTGAGATTTTGCTGTTACTTGCGCGGTGGCTGCGTGGTCGCGCCGCCGGTGTCCATCTTGCAGGTTCCGTCGAAGAACACGCCGCGTTCGATCACGATCGAGGCGGTGGTGATGTTGCCGCGCACTTTTGCCGGCGCCTTCAGCTCGACTGATTTCGATGCCTTGGCGTCGCCCTGGTAGTCGCCCAGGCAGGTGAGCGTGCCGACCTGGAGATTCGCTTTCACCTCGGCGCCTTCGCCGATGATCAGCGTGTCGGTGGAGACGATCTCCCCGGAGAACTTGCCGTCGATGCGGACGGAGCCCTCGAAGAGCAGCTTGCCCTCGAACTGGCTGCCCTTCCCGAGCAGCGCGTTCAGCTCGGGGCCCCGTCCCTGCGGCGCAGGCATGCTGGTGACGTTGGACGGAGAAGGAGTCGGCTGCACTGGTGCGGTCGTCGGTAGCGCCATGGTGAAGTCCTCGCGGAAAGGATCGGTGTTCTAGCAGATCCGCAGCGGTCCGCTACTTGAACGCCGCGGCGGCGAGAAAGAGGAGCACCAACGCCTCCCCTGTAATGAAACCTGAGGCAAGGGGGGTGTTGTAGACGTCCTCGCTCTTCGGCGAGAGCCGCTTCCAGATGTCCTGAACGACGCCGCCGAAGACCATCGGCAGCACCGCATAGCCGGGGATCAACATGCCGAGGCCCATCGCGGTCGGCGAGGGAACGTACGGGCCCAGCTTCGGATGGGCCTCGAGCAGCGTGAGCACGAAGCCGACGACGAGCGCGATGGCCAGCGCGACGAGCGCGCTGTGGGGCAGCGCGCCGAATCCCTTCGAGAGCAATTCCGCGAATCCCGCCCATTTCACGCTGATCGGCGAGGAGAGGCCTCCATCGCCGCCGATGCCGTACCTGGCGCGAACCATCGGGTACGCGATGGCGACGGCGAGCGCGCCGACGGGTACGCCGATCAGCTGTAAAATCGTCAGGTTCTTGTTGGTCGAGCCGACGATCTTGCCGGCGCGGTAGTCCTGCATCAGGTGCTCGCCGTTCGCCGCCA
>VBLM01000332.1:0-447 GCA_005879095.1 Deltaproteobacteria bacterium | reverse complement strand
CCGACCAGCATCAGCACCAGGCTGAGCACCACCGAGACCAGCGAGAGCCAGATGGGGAAGCCGAGCGAGATCTTCTGCACCGCGGCCAGCACGATGGTGCAGGCGATGGCGCCCCACAGGACCCACTTGATGGGGAAGTCTCCGCCCTGGTCGACGTCCTTCGCGCCGAGGCCGTGGAAGCTCTTGGCGATCACCTTCCACTTGAGCATCAGCGCCGCGAGCCCGCCGGCCACCATCAATCCCGTGGCCGGCCACATGATCCAGCGTTGCAGGACCATGTTGAAGGTCAGCGCCGGCACCAGCCCGGCCTTGAAGAGCGGGTCCGGGGCGACCACCCAGGCCAGCACCGAGCCGATCAGCATCGAGAACGTGACGCGCAGGCCGATGAGCAGGCCGGCGCCGACCGAGAGAACGCCGATCTCAGAGCCGAAGCGGAGCGCTGCCGCG
>VBLM01000040.1 GCA_005879095.1 Deltaproteobacteria bacterium | reverse complement strand
ACCAGTGACGCCATCCTCTCGACGAAGACGATGAAGGAGCTCGACTTCCGCCCGCAAGCCATCCTGGCGATGGATGCCGGCCACGTGGCGAGCGAGTTCGTGCCCGCGCTGGGCAAGGACGCCGAAGGAATCCTCTCGCGGGAAGTGTGGGCGCTGGGTCTGGGCGCGAAGAAGCCGATCGTTTCACGCGTGAACGATCTGTTCCGCAAGCGCACCCAGGCCTCGCGCGGCGCTGCGGTCGACATGGACGGCACCAGCGCGCGCGCCTTCGTCGGCTTCCTCGTGCTCTGCGAAGCCATCAACCGCGCCGGTTCGACCGAGCCGGAAAAGATCCGCGCCGCCCTCGAGGCGACGGACATTTCCTCTGACGCATTGATCATGCCGTGGCGCGGCGTGAAGTTCGATGCGAAGACGCACCAGAACACGCTCGGCAGCGGGATCCTCGTCCAGATCCAGGACGGCAAGTACGTGGTCGTCTATCCCTTCGAGCTGGCCCAGGCGGAAGTGCGCTGGCCGCTCGCGGCCTGGAAGTGAACTTCGCCCAGGCGCTGGTCTCGGGCCTGTTGACCGGATTCGTCTTCGCGCTGATCGCGGCGGGGCTGACGCTGATCTTCGGCGTGATGGAGATCGTCAACTTCGCCCACGGCGAGTTCCTCATGCTCTCGATGTATTTGTCATACTTCTTTCATACGTTTTTACGCCTCGATCCGCTCCTCGCGCTGCCGCTCAATGCCGCGGCCCTCTTCGCGCTCGGCGTGATCGTCTACTACGCGCTGATCCGCCGGGTGCTCAAAGCGCCGATGCTGGCCCAGATCTTCGCCACCTTCGGCCTCGGCGTCTTCCTGCAGAGCTTGGCCCAGTTCCTCTGGCGGCCCGACTTCCGCACGCTCGGCGAGACGTGGGTGAGCGGCCGCCGTATCGCGCTGGCCGGCGTGTTCGTCAGCGGACCGCAACTCGCGGCCGCGGCCGGCGCGGTGGTGACGACCGCGCTTCTCTGGTGGCTCTTGCCGCGGACCTCGACCGGCCGCGCGCTCCTCGCCACCGCCGAGGACAAGCAGGCCGCCGCCCTGATGGGCATCGATCCCGATCGCATGTTCGCTCTCGCCTGGGGCATCGGCGCGGCCTGCGTCGGCGTGGCCGGCGCGCTGCTCTCCACCTTCCATTACGTCTTTCCGCAGGTCGGGTCGCAGTTCGCGCTGATCGCCTTCGTCGCGGTGGCGCTCGGCGGCTTCGGCTCGGTGCTGGGCGCTTTCGCCGGCGGGATCGCCATCGGCGTGGTCGAGTCGCTGTCGGGTGTCTTCATCGAGCCGGCTTTGAAGAATTTATTTGTCTTCGCAATCTATTTGATCGTCGTTCTGGCCCGGCCCCGCGGCCTGCTGGGGAAGCAATGAAAATCGTTGCCCTGGTCGCCGCCGCGCTGGTCCTCGTCTGGCCCCTGATCGTCCGCGGCCCATATCCGCAACACCTCATGATCCTGGTGCTGCTCAACGCGCTCCTCGGGACAGCCTGGAACATCCTGGGCGGTTTCGCCGGCCAGATCTCTCTCGGCCAAGCCATCTTCTTCGGTGCCGGCGCCTACACTTCGACGTTGCTCGCGCAGCACGCGGACGTGTCGCCCTGGCTCGGCCTTCTCGCGGGCGCCGGCGTCGCAGTCGCGCTTGCGGTCGCCATCGGCGCGCCCTGCTTCCGTCTCTCCGGACATTACTTCGCCATCGCCACCATCGCGCTCGGCGAGATCGCGGCCATCGCGGTGACCAACTGGGACTTCGCCGGCGGCGCGGTTGGACTCTTCCTGCCCGTCGAAGGCACCGGAATCGCGCAGATGAAGTTCGACGACAAGCGCGGCTACCATTACGTTCTCTGCGCGCTGCTCGCGCTGGCTCTCGGCGTGACGGTCTGGCTGCGCGGTGCGCGGGCCGGCTTTTACTGGCGTGCCATCCGCGAGGACCAGGCCGCTGCGCGCAGCGCGGGCGTCCCTGCCACGCGTTACAAGCTGCTCGCCATCTCGGTCTCGGCTGCTTTCACCGCCATGGCCGGCACCTTCTACGCGCAGTACGTGCTGTTCATCGATCCCCCTTCGGTATTGCCACTCTCGCTCTCGATCCAGATCTGCCTCGTCGCGGTGCTCGGCGGCGCGGGTACGCTGCTCGGCCCACTGCTCGGCGCGGCCGTGCTGGTTCCCTTGTCGGCGGCGACCAGCGTGTTCCTCGGCGGAAGCGGGCGCAGCCTCGACCTCGTGGTGTACGGAGCGCTGATCATGATCATCGCCGTGTTCGAGCCGAGCGGGCTGGTCGGCCTGGGGCGGCGAATTTCTGCTACGGTTTCGCGCAATTTCGCCAGGGAGACGCCATGAGACACGCTTTCATCGCGCTGTTCGCACTGATGTCGCTCGCCGCAAACGCGAAGGAAACCGTCCGCATCGCCTTCATTGGACCGCTGACCGGGGGCAACTCGGCGATCGGGCTCGGCGGCCGCAACTCCGCGGATCTGGCGGTGCGGCTGCGCAACGCCGATGCGAAGGCGAAGTACAGCTACGAGCTGGTGGTGCTCGACGACGAGTGCAAGCCCGACGCGGGTGTGCAGATGGCCACCAAGGCCGGATCCGATCGCACGATCGTCGGCGGCGTCACCAACTACTGCTCGGTCGTGGCGATGGCGGCGGTCGACACCTACCATCGCTTCGGCCTGCCGGCGATCGTCTGGGGGGCGGTGCTCCCCGACATCACCTACAAGAACGACTTCAAGGAAGTGCACCGCGTCAACGGCACGATGATCAATCAGAACGAAACCAACGCGAAGTTCATGGCCGAGCATGGGTACCGGAACGTCGCGATCATCCACGACACTACCGACTACGGAAAAGGCCACGACAAGTACTTCACGCAGTTCTTCACGCAGGCGGGCGGCAAGATCGCCGGCGACTTCGGCGTCACCGCCGACCAGCAGGACTTCACCGCGGAATTGACGCAGATCAAGGCGCTCAGGCCCGACGCGCTCTACTTCGGCGGCTTGACTCCGATCGGCGTGCGCATCCGCGCGCAGATGGACAAGCTGGGCTTGAACGTGCAGTTCGACGGCACCTCCGGCATCGTCAACGACGCGCAGATCAAGGCGCTCAGGCCCGACGCGCTCTACTTCGGCGGCTTGACTCCGATCGGCGTGCGCATCCGCGCGCAGATGGACAAGCTGGGCTTGAACGTGCAGTTCGACGGCACCTCCGGCATCGTCAACGACGACTTCATCAAGGCGCTCGGGCCGATCGCCGAGGGGGCGCTCGCGTTCCGGGAAGGCGCGCCGGCCGAGAAGCTCGCGCACGGGAAGGATTTTCTCGAGCAGTACAACAAGCAGGGGTATGCGCAGCCGCCGGAAGCGTATGGGCCGTTCGCATACGCGGCCGCGGTCCTGTTGATGGACGCGATCGAGAAGGCGGGTCCGGATCGCAGGAAGATCATCGAGCAGCTTTCGCCTGCGCACGTGAAGGACGTCGATTCGATCGCGGGCAAGATCACCTTCGACGACCATGGCCAGAACACGGTGCCGGTGATCACCAAGTACGTCGTGCAGGACGGCAAGTGGGTGATGTGGGAAGACAGCGAGTACTCGAGCGGGAAGCGCAAGCTGGCGAAGTAGGCCGTGGCGCTCCTCGGCCAGTACGCGATGAACGGCGCGATGCTGGGCATGATGTATGCCCTGGTCGCGGTCGGGTTCACGCTGTTCTTCGGCGTGCTCGACGTCATCCAGTTCTCCCACGGCGACGTCGTGGCGGCGGGCGCGTTCGCCGGGCTGCTCGCGTACGCGGCGCTCACCGCGCTCGGCGTGCAGGCGCCGGGCGCTCTGCTCCTCGCGGTGACCCTCGCCGCCGCGCTGGCGACCGCGATCGTCGGCGTGCTGGTCGCGCGATTTCTCGTGCTGCCGATCAAGGGCGCGCCGCAGCTCAACGTGCTGCTCGTCACGCTGATGATGGGAACCGTCGTGCGCGAGTGCATCCGGCTCTTCTTTCCCAACGGCTCGCAGCCGCAGCGGTTCCCCGCGCTCCTGCCGTCGTCGGGCTGGAACATCGGCGCGTTCTACCTGCGATTCGACAACGTCATCCTGCTCGCCTGCGGCGCGCTGCTGATCGCGGCGACGCATCTGTTGATCACCCGCACGCGCCTCGGCCTCGCCATCCGCGCCGTCGCGCAGGACGAAGAGACCGCGCGCACGATGGGGATCGATTTCAAGCGCGTGGTGCTGGTCACGTTCGCGATCGGCTCGGTGCTCGCCGCGTTCGCCGGCGTGATGGACGGCCTTTATTACAACGAGGTTTTCTTCGGTATGGGCCTGTTGCTCGGCGTGATCGGATTCGCGGCGGCCATCCTCGGCGGCCTCGGCAACCTCTACGGCGCTATCGTCGGCGGTTTCCTCTTCGCCGCGCTGCAGACGGTCGGCGCGGTCGCGCTCCCGTTCGCCAGCGCTTACAAGGACGTCTTCGCGTTCGGCGTGGTGATCGTGCTGATGGCGATTCGCCCGACCGGCCTGATCGGCGAGCGCGCGAGCGAGCGCGTATGAAGGCGGCGGCCGTCGCGGCTGCGGCCACGGTCTTCGCCTGGCTGCTGTTGCGCGCGGAGTCGCAGACGTCGATCACGCTGTTGATCCTGCTCGCCGTCGCGGCCGCCGTGATCGCGGCGCGGCTGCGTTTCCGCATCTCGGGACCGGGCGTGCTCGCGTTCGCCGCGGCCGTGGTGCTTGCGCTGCTGCTGCGCGAGGACGATTTTTCGCTCCTGTTGATCACGCGGATTCTGATCGTCGTCGTCGCCTGCCTCGGGCTCAACGTGCAGTTCGGATACGCCGGAGTCGTCAACTTCGCGGGCGCAAGCTTCTTCGGCGTCGGCGGGTACACCGCGGCGGTGCTCGCGCCGCGGTTGCCGCACGTGCTCGTGCTACTCTTCGGCGGAGCTGCAGCGGCGCTGGTCGGATCGATCCTGATCCTGCCCGTCCTGCGCACGCGCGGCCATTACGCGGCGCTGGTGACCATCGCGTTCGCGCTGTTGTTCCGGACATTTCTCGAAGTGAACGACACGCTCGGAGGGCCGCAGGGACTCAAGCTGCCGGAGCTCGTCATTGGGCCGTTTCACTTCAACACCCCCGTCTTCGAGTGGTCGTTCTATCTCCGCTATGTCGCGCTCGGGCTGGTGCTGGTCGCGCTCGCCCTCGCCGTCGTGCAGCGGCTCGAGCGGTCATGGATCGGCGTGTCGCTCGACGCCGTCCGGCTGGACGAGATCGCCGCCGCCTAGTTCGGCCTCTCGATCGCGCGCTGGAAGATCGCCGCGTTCACCATCGGCAACTTCATCACCGGCGTGGCCGGCGCGCTCTCCGCGTTCATGATCGGCTTCATCGCACCGAACAACTACGCGTTCTCCGAGTCGTTGATCCTGGTCTCGATCCTGCTCCTCGGCGGGATCGGCAACCCCTGGGGGCTCGCGCTGGCGAGCGCGATCGTGATCGTGCTCCCCGAGAAGCTGCAGACGATCCAGGAGTACCGGTTCCTGCTCTTCGCCGCGATGGTGATCCTGATCCTCCTCTTCCGGCCCGCCGGCCTGCTGCCGCGGCCGCTCCGCAGGCTGAAGACGTGACGGCGCTCCTCAGCTGCCGCGCGCTGACCCGGCGATTCGGTGGCCTCGTCGCGCTCGACGGGCTCGACGTCGACGTCGAGGCCGGCACGGTCCTCGGCCTGATCGGACCGAACGGCTCCGGCAAGACGACGTTCTTCAACGTGCTCACCGGCGTCTTCCCCGCCAGCGCGGGGGGGATCTACCGGATCGGCATCGCCCGCACGTTTCAGCGCTCGCGCCTCTGCCTGCCGCTGTCGATCTTCGACAACCTGATGGTCGGCAACCACCGCAACCTGCGCCACGATCTCTGGTTCAACCTCGTCCGGCGCAAGGCGCTGCGCCGTCAGATCGACGAGCAGTTCGCGGCCGCGCGCGAGCTGATCCGCGTCTTCGACGAGCCGCTCGCCGATCGCCTGCTCGAGCCCGCGGGACGGATTCCGATGATCGACCGCCGCCGCGTCGAGGTGTGCCGCGCGCTGATCAGCAAGCCCAGGCTGCTGCTGCTCGACGAGCCGTCGGCCGGCATGACGCACGACGAGACGCTCCGGCTGATGGACGACATCTTGAAGGTGCAGCGGCAACTCGAATCGCTGACCATCATCCTCATCGAGCACGAGATGTCGGTGATCGAGCGGATCACGAGCCGGTGCGTGGTGTTGAACTACGGCCGCAAGATCGCGGAAGGCGCGTACGCGCAGGTGGCGCAGGATGCGCAGGTGCGGCAGGCCTACCTGGGGCTCGAATGAGAGAGCTGCGCGTCGAACATCTCTTCACCGCGTACGACCGCGCCGACGTTCTCGAGGACGTCTCGCTCACGGTCGAGAAGGGCAGCGTCACCTGCCTGCTCGGGTCGAACGGATCCGGCAAGACGACGCTGATCCGGTCGATCCTCGGGCTGACGCCGCCCCGGCGTGGCACGATCCGCTTCGGCGACCGCGAGCTGACGAAGATGCCGACCCACCGCATCGTCGCCGAGGGAATCGCCTGTATTCCCGAGGGGCGAAAGGTGTTCCCCCGCCTCACCGTCGCGGAAAACCTGCGCCTCGGCGCATACCTCGAGGAGGATGCGCCGGTGATCGCCGAGCGGCTCGAACGAGTGTTCGCGGTGTTTCCGAGCCTGAAGGACCGGCGCGAGCAACTCGCCGGGACGATGTCGGGCGGCGAGCAGGCGATGGTCTCGATCGGCCGCGGGATGATGGGCGCGCCGAAGCTGCTGCTCGTCGACGAGCCGTCGCTCGGCCTCTCGCCGCTGTTCGTGCAGGAGAACTTCGCGGTCATCCGCCGGATCAACGAGCAGGGAGTGACCGTGTTTCTCGTCGAGCAGAACGTGCACCAGACGCTGGAGATCGCGCACCGCGGGTACGTGCTGTCGAAGGGCCGCGTCGTCGCGCAGGGCACCGCGCGGGAGCTGCTCGCGAACGACGAGGTGCGCGCGGCGTACTTCGGATCGGGAGGACGGAAATGAACGCGGTCGAATTGACGCGCGAGCTGGTGAAGATCGACACCATCATTCCGGCGAGCCCGGAGCGTCCGTGCGCGGAGCGGGTCGGAAAGCTCCTCGAGGACGCGGGTTTCGCCGTGAGCAGGCACGAGTTCGCGCCCGGGCGCACGAGCGTCGTCGCGCGGCGCGCCGGAGCGGACGCGCTGTGCCTCGCCGGCCATATCGACACCGTGCCGCTCGGCGCGGCGAAGTGGAAACACGATCCGTTCGGCGGCGAGCTGTCGGCGGGACTGCTCTACGGCCGCGGCTCCTCCGACATGAAGAGCGGCGTCGCGGCGATGGTCGCCGCCGCGCTCGATCTGGCGCGCATGCCGCTGCGCAAAGGCCTCGTTCTCGTCATCGTCGCCGGCGAGGAGACGGGCTGCGAAGGCGCGGCGCACCTCGCGCGCACGAGCGGCGCTCTGGGAACGGCGGGCGCGATGATCGTCGGCGAGCCCACCGGCAACGTCCCCGTCGTCGGCCACAAGGGCGCGCTGTGGCTCAGGGCGGTCACGCGCGGTGTCACCGCGCACGGCTCGATGCCGGAGAAAGGCGTGAATGCGGTCGTCAAGGCGGCGCGAGCAGTGCTCGCGCTCGCGGCCTGGAAGTTCGACGTCGCGCCCGATCCGCTGCTCGGCCACCCGACGCTGAACGTCGGCACCTTCCAAGGCGGCCTGAACGTGAATTCGGTTCCCGACCAGGCGGTGATCGGCGTCGATATCCGCACCATCCCGGCGCAGCGCCACGCGGAGCTGCGCAAGCGCCTGCAGGACGCGCTCGGCGGCGACGTCGAGATCGAGCCGATCGTCGACCTCGAAGGCATCCGCACCGCGGAAGATCATCCGTTCGTGCAGTCTACGATCGACGCGGTCGCACAGGTCACCGGCGAGCGGCCCAAGCCCGGTACGGCGACGTACTTTACCGACGCGAGCGTGCTCACTCCTGCGTACGGCGGAATACCCACCGTCGTTCTCGGCCCCGGCGAGATGGCGCTCTGTCACCAGACCGACGAGCACTGCCGGGTCGAGCGCGTCGAGCAGGCGGTCGAGATCTACTCGCGCATCGCGCGAGCGTGGTGCGAAGCGTGAACCCCGCGGTCGAGCGCAGCCTCGCGCGCATCGCCGAGCGCGAGCCGGAGGTGCAGGCGTGGCAGGTCGTCGACGCGAACGCGCGCGGTGACGGGATTCCGATCGGCGTCAAGGATCTGATCGACACCGCCGATCTGCCGACGTCGTGCGGCTCGCCGATCTACCGCGGCCATCGGCCGTCGCGCGATGCTGCGTGCGTCGCGGCGCTCAAACGCGCCGGGCAGGTCATCCTCGGTAAGACCGTCACCACCGAGTTCGCGGTGTATTCACCGGGCAAGACGCGCAATCCGCGCGACGCAAAGCGCACGCCGGGAGGGTCCTCGAGCGGCTCGGCAGCGGCCGTCGCCGACGGCATGGTTCCGGCTGCTCTCGGCACACAGACGGCGGCATCGATCGTCCGCCCTGCTTCGTTCTGCGGCTGCATCGGTTGGAAGCCGACGTACGGAACGTTCTCGATGGAAGGAATTCATCCGCTCGCGCCGTCGCTCGACACACTCGGCTTCTTCGTGCGCGATCTCGATCTGGTGTCGCCCCTCTACGCCGCGCTTTCCGGGAAGCCGTTGCCGCCTGCGTCGCTGAAGCCGCGGATCGCACTGTGCCGGACGGAAACCTGGGAGAAGGCGGAGCCGTCGACGCGCGACGCGATCGAGCGATTCGCACGCCCGTATCCCGAAGTCGAACTGAGCGCCGGCCTCGTCGACGCGCAGATCGCGATCATGGGCGCCGAAGCCGCGATCTCCCTCGGCAGCCAGCCGCAGGCCGAATTGAGTGCGAAGCTGCGCGCGTTTCTCGACGCCGGCCGCGCGGTCGCGCCCGGGCAATTGCAGGTCGCGCACGAACGAGCGCAAAGAGGGCGTCGAGAGATCGACGCGATCTTCGAAACGTACGATGCGTTGATCACGATCGCCGCCTCGGGCGAAGCGCCGATCGGACTGGAGAGCACCGGCGACCCGCTCTACTCGCGGATCTGGTCACTGCTCGGAACGCCGTGCGCGTCGCTGCCGCTGCTGAAAGGGCCAGCAGGCCTTCCGCTCGGCGTGCAGGTCGTCGGCCCTCGCGGCCGCGACGACGTGCTCCTCGCCGCCGCGCGATCACTCATGTCGTAACACCTCGATCGGATCGAGCCGCGCCGCGACCCGCGCAGGATAGAAACCGAAGAACAGGCCGATCGCTTGATCGACGGCACGTCGCGCGCGATCGCGAGCGCGTCCTCGACGGTGAGCGAAGTGGTGCCGTGCGCGCCGATGACGATCATGATCGAGATCGCCGCCAGCACGCTGCGCAGCTTGTTGCGCGCCAGCGAACGAAGCGCGTGCACGCAGAAGAGTGAAAACGATATGCTCAGCCTGTGAAGCGTCTGATCGAGCTGAGTCATGTCGTGGAGCACGGCATGATCACATATCCGGGGCTGCCGGGGCCGGAAATCACCGATCATTTGTCACGCGAAGCATCGCGCGCGCGGTATGCGCCGGGGACCCAGTTTCACATCGCGCGCATCTCGATGCTCGCGAACACCGGGACTTACCTCGACACGCCGTCGCACCGATTCGCGGACGGCGCGGATCTCTCGGGCGTCGGTCTCGAACGGCTCGTCGATCTCGACGGAATCGTGATCGACGCGCGCACCACGCGAGCGATCGGGCGGAGCGATCACGACGTCCGCGGCCGTGCGGTGCTCTTCCGGACCGGCTGGGATCGTCACTGGCGCACCGACCAGTACGGAAGCGGCGCTCCTTTCCTCATGCGCGACGGGGCGTCGTGGCTCGCGGAATCGGACGCCGCGCTGGTCGGGATCGACTCCGTCAACATCGACGATACGGCGGACGGAACGCGCCCCGCGCACACGATCCTGCTCCGGGCAGGGATCCCGATCGTCGAACACTTGCGCGGTCTCGACCAACTCCCGCCGTCCGGCTTCCGCTTCCACGCCGCGCCGCCGCTGGTCCGCGGCATGGGAACGTTTCCGGTGCGCGCTTACGCGATCGTCGCCGGGTAGCTTTACGGAAGCCGCGGCAGCTTCGCGTAATCCAGCCCGACGTAGTCCGCCTGCCGCGTCTTCTTGAGCAGGGTCTCGACCTCGATCGCGCGCAGCCGCTGCCCCGGCGGCTGCTCCGCGCTGGCCAGCGACCATGCCGCGAGCGCCAGCGCCGCGGTGTCCAGCGCGAGCCAGCGCGGATCGACCTTGTCGAACGTGTCCACGATGGTGTGGTGGCGCACGTCCGCGTCCGAGTCGGCAACCTTCAGGCTCAAGGTGGGGACGCCGTAGACCACGAAGGTCTGATCGTCGGAGACCAGGTCGCCGCCGGGATCCACCGCGCTCGCGCCCATTCCGGCGAGCGGCGCCAGCCGCTGCTTGATCACGGCAGCGAGATCGTCGCGGCCGTGCAGTGTGAATCCCAGCGGCGCCTGCGGCTCGCCGTCCATGATCAGCGCCGCCCAGAGGTGGTCCAGCTCCTGCGCGTGCGCGTCGGCCCAGGCACGCGAGCCGAGGCAGGCCTGCTCCTCACCCGAGAAAAACGCGAATCGGAGCGTCGCGCGCGGTTTGACGCCGAGCGAGTGCAGGATCCGCGCGGCGTCGAGCACCGCCGCGACGCCGGCGCCGTTGTCGGTCGCGCCCTGCGCCGGCTCCCAGGAATCGAAATGCGCGCCGAGGAGCACCGCGGCGCGCGCATCCGTCCCCGCGATCTCGGCGACGACGTTGCGCTCCTTCAGCGGACCCGGTTCGAACGTGTTCTGCACGTCGAGCGCGAGCTTCACCTCGCCGCGCCCGAGGAGTCGCCGCAGGAGCAGGGTGTCCTCCTTCGCCACCGAGAGGACTGGAAGCGGCGCCCGCGGGTACAGCCCCGCCGCCGACGTGTACAGCATGCGTCCCGGTTTCTCCGAAGCGCATCACCACGTAGTTGGGCGCCAGCGTCAGGTCCGCCCCGCTCTCCAGGCTGACCAGTACCGCGGCGCCGCGCAACCGGGCCGGATCCGGCGAGATCTTGCCGTCGGGAGCGGCAGTTGCCGTCGCGAGCGGCGCATCTGCCTGGATCCCCGGCGCCCAGCCGTACGAGCCGACGTGTAGCGGCGCATTCACCGGGCTGGTCACCCTCGCCGACGCCGCGCCGCGCTTCCACCCGGCGGCGAACGAGTACTCCTCGACATGCACGTTCGACAAACCCGCCTCGCGCAACGTCCGCAGGATCAACTCGGAAGCGGCGCGCGACTCCGGGCTGCCGGTGACCCGGCCGCCGACCGTGTCGGTCAGCGTCTCGAGAAACGTGATCGCGCCGCGACGGTTCAACGCCGCTCCGACGATGCGGTCGGGGACGTCATCCGCCTGCGCAGCGCCGCCGAGAAGCACGACAGCCACGATCAGGAACCGGGACTTCATCGATGAAAGCTCGCGAGATTTCGAGAGGACGAACTGGAGCGGGAAACCGGAGTCGAACCGGCGACCCTCAGCTTGGGAAGCTGATGCTCTACCAACTGAGCTATTCCCGCCCGGACCGATGAGGCTAGTCGGCACCCGCGGCTGCGTCAACCGGTTTCACTGGATGCTGAGAACGTACTGTTGCGTTGCGATCGCGTCCTTGTTCCGGGGGCTCGAGACCTCGACGGCGTAGTCACCTTCCTTGAACGGAATCGAGAGCAGCTTCTCTTCGCCCTCGCCGTGCGAGCCGTCGCGGGAGCCGATCACCTCGCTCGCCGGTCCGTGGAGTTGGTAGAGCCGAAGCATCAGATCGACGCCGCGCACCGCGCTGACCACGATGCTCACCGGCGCATGGCCGGGGCCGATGTGGAAACGGAAGAAGTCCATGTCCTTGCGCGGCCAGATCCAGCCCTTGATCGACGCGGGCAACGTCACCGTCTGCGCGCTCGCGAGATCGTTGTTCGGATCCCGCTCGATCGAGCCATCGTCGGGCGAGAGCACGAGCGCCAGCTTGTACGGATGCTCGCGGTCTTCGGGTCCGCGTACCTGGAGGAAGTAGTTGTCACCGGCGGGCAATCCGATCGACGGCACGACTCCTCCGTCTTCGCGCACGAGAAGGTTGTCACCCGCATAGACGGCGAGCTCGCCGCTGGTCAGCTCGGCGTGCAGGACCGACCCTCCGTCGATCTGAACGCTATACCAGTCCTGATCGCCCGCCGGCGAGAGATAGCCGGTCGCGCTGGTCTGAACGGGATTGGCGTGCGGCCGATCGTCGTTCGGTTCCTGTTCGATGTCGGCTGGACCGGATTCGACCGCCGCGGTCAACGTGTACCCACCCGCTGTCCGCGACTTGAGCACCAGATAGTAACCGGCCGGCTCCGGCAGATGGTAGAACCCGCCGTCGTCCCCCCCGTCGGGAGCCTCGGCCGGAGCGAGCCGCTCGCCGAGATGCAGCGAAAGGTTCCGCACGAACTGCGTCCGCTTCGACCAGAGGAGGGCGCCGTCTGAAAGCGCGCGCACTTCCAGCTCGACGGGGATGCTCACTTCGATGCGCAGGAAGTCGCCCGGCGCAACCCCCGGTAGCGAGAGGCGATACCAGTCGACGTCAGCGGCCGAGGAAAACGTCCCCTCGATTGGCTTGCCCGGCTGCAGCTCGGTCGCGTCCTCCGCGCGATCGTTCGGCTCGCGTTCCGTCAATTGCGCAGGCGCGCCTGCATCGACCGGCGGCGGCGGAGGAGGCGGAGGTTGCTCTTTCCTGCAAGCGCAGAGCAGGGCGACTGCAACGAGCCTACTTGCGCGCACCGGCGCGGTGCGGACCCTGCGAGATGTTGACGGCGAAGTCCCGGTAGAAATCGACGATGCCCTTGATCATGTCCTCGGCGGTCTCGCCGTCGTCGGCGAAATCGGCCGACTCGAGCCAGATCCCGCCGCAGCTCTCGCAGGTCTCGTAGGTGAGCGGGTTGCGCTTGTGCTGGCTCTGCACGGCGAGCAGTCCGACGTTGTCCACCGGGCACTCGCCGGCGTCCTCTTCCGGGTTGGCCCGGCCCCCCATCGCTTCCAGAGTGGGCAGGCCGGCGTGAAGCAGGATGCGGTTCAGGTCGGCGACGTCGAGCCAGAGACCTCCGCACTCAGCGCAACGGAAGAGCACCCGCTCTTCGCCGTCGGTGAGCTCGGACATCTCGGTGTTGTCGCGCGGGCAATCCATGGGATCTTCGTGCTCCGTTGAAGGTGTACATCAAGCCTAGCGCAGCGTCGTTCCAGAGAGCAACGCCACTCTAACTCTTGACACGGCGGATGTTGGCTCCCAAAGCCTGCAATTTCGTCTCCAACGCTTCGTACCCGCGGTCAAGGTGGTAGACGCGCTGCACCGCGGTCGTGCCCTCGGCGCGCAGGCCGGCCATTTGCCACCCCGCGCACCACGGCGGTGTGGCCGTCGATGGCGATGTCCGCGCCCATGCGCGACAGCTCCTGCACGTGCATGAAACGGTTTTCGAAGACCGTCTCGACCACGCGCGAGGCGCCTTTGGCGATCGAAAGGCAAGCCATCAGCTGCGCCTGCAGGTCGGTGGGAAACCCGGGGAACGGCGCGGTGATGAAGTCGACCGCGTGGGGCTTCTGCGGCGCGACGATGCGCAACCCATGGGACTCCTCGGAGATCTTCGCTCCGGCCTCGCGCATCTTGGCCAGCGCGGCATCGAGATGGTCGGCCTTCGCGCCGCGCACCAGCACGTCCCCGCCGGTGATCATCGCCGCCATCAAGAGCGTCCCGGCCTCGATGCGATCGGGGATCACCTCGATGTCCATCGGCCGCAGCGCGGAGACGCCGTCGATGGTGATCACGCTGCTTCCCGCTCCGGAGATGCGGCCGCCCATCCCGTTGAGCGCCTCGGCGAGCGCGATCACCTCCGGCTCACGCGCGCAGTTTTCCAGGACGGTCTGCCCCTCGGCGAGCGCCGCCGCCATCATCAGATTTTCCGTCCCGGTGACGGTAGGCAGATCGAAGAGCACTTTCGCGCCGCGCAGCCGATCGGCCTTCGCTTCGACGTAGCCGTGCGACAGCTCGATGCGCGCGCCCAGCGCCTCGAGGCCCTTCAAATGTTGATCGATGGGCCGAGCGCCGATTGCGCATCCGCCCGGCAGCGATACGCGCGCGCGCCCGAAGCGCGTGACCAGCGGGCCGAGGACCAGCACCGATGCGCGCATGGTCTTGACCAGCTCGTAGGTCGCTTCCGGATTCGCCACCGCCGACGCGTCGACGCGCAACAGCCCGCCCTCGCGATCGACGCGCGCGCCCATGTGCGAGAGGAGCCGGCCGAGCGCGCGGATGTCGGCGAGATCGGGAACGCCGCGGAAGATCGAGGCGCCCGGCGAGAGCAGCGCGGCCGCGATCTGCGGCAGCGTCGCGTTCTTCGATCCGGAGACCTTGACCTCGCCGTGCAGCGGCTTGCCGCCGGTGATCTCGATCGCGTCCATTACGGCATTCTCCCCATCACGTGCCGTTCGAGGCCGGCAAGATCGCGCTCCACGCGCACCGCGATCAGGCCGGCGTTCGTG
>VBLM01000331.1 GCA_005879095.1 Deltaproteobacteria bacterium | reverse complement strand
CTTTTTCGTCGGCTCTTCGGGCGGTTCCCAGATTTCGTTCCTGCGGATCGGAAGTTGATAGAAGGCGTTCGGGTGTCGCCGTAGAAGCTCTGCCCTTCCTTTTCCGAAGCGGAAGAGCTTCCGCTCGTTGCGATACAGATCGGCCAGGCGCACCGTCTTGCCGTTCGCGTAATCACAAAGCCCTTCGAGCATGAAGGCTTCTTCGGGCACGTTGGCAACGACGAGCGCGTCTCCCATAGGCCCTCCAGGCAGTTGAACTGGGCTGGATTCGTCGACTTGGACGCAGAAGCTGGATGCCGCGTGTGCTCAGCCGACTGCTGCCAATGCCTGCTGCAGCTCCCGCGGCAGCTTGAGATGCGCGAAGCGCTCGCGGGAATAAAGATAGTCGTCGCCGGACTCGTCGATGACGCGCAATAGCCCATTGCGCTCGGCCGCCGCGTCGCGGATGGCGACGTAGATCTTCCGGCGCTCTAGCGATGCGGCGTACCCATCGTTCGACAGGCACACCACGAAGCTCTTCTTCTTGCGCGACTTGGTCATGGTTTCGGCAACAGCCTCTTGATCTTGAATTCCTTCCGCCCGATCCCGTGCGCCTCGTACCAGTGCAACTCTGCGTCGACGATCCTTCCGTTCGACAGCCGAATCGTAGCAAGTCCCTTCATCTTCCGCCAACGTCCCCGCCCGTAGAACTTCCGGAGTCTGGCGAGCTCGCGGATGCCCCTGCCTACCGCCATCGTTTCGACACTGCGAAGCTCTCCGGCAATCTCGAAATCCACGCGTAGAACTTACCGCGAGTGAGGTCATTTCAGGGGCGACGGAAAGCGGCCGCTCCCGTCGCCCCTGCCCTACGACCACTTCGCGGCGGCGGTGGAGTGGCGTTCGAGAGCGACGAATCGCGTTACGCCGTGCCGGTGCGGGGCAGACGCGCGTCTCGGCTCGAGCGCGAGGAACGGCAGCCTTACTACCGACTCGCGAGCGGATGCTCGCGGAAGAACTCCCACATCCGGCTCGTGGCGTCGATGCTGCGGCTGGTGGTTCCGACGAACCATTCCGGCAGCGGCTTGCCGCCGGGCCAGGTGTGACCTCCGCCGTGGATCGTGTAGAGCACCACGTCCGCATTGCGAGCGCAGTCCGTGTAGGCGCGACGGGTGACGTCCTCGGCCACCGCAGCATCGCTCGGGTTCGGCGCGCACCCGTTTCTTCGAGCCCAATTCCTGGTCCAGGTCAGGACGTTTGGAAACGAATCGGGCGCGACCCACGACGTCCCGCCGTTGTACGGAACAGCCCGATCGGCCGTCCCGTGAAAGGCAATCATCGGCACCGGGCGAGCGTCGGTACACCAGCTGAACGGCAGGAGTTGTGCAGCCGCCACCATCCCGACGGCCGCGATCCGATCGGACATCGTGCAGGAGAGTACGAAGGCCAGAGAGCCCGTTTGCGTAGATCCTCCTCGGGTCGATGTTGTAAGTCGCCTCCAGTTTGTCGATCAGCTCCGAGATGAACCTGACGTCCCGCATCCGCGCGGGTCCCTTGTCCACGTGGAAGATCCTTGGGCCGGAGCTCTTCGCGCCTGACGGGTACACGACGATGAACCCCTGACGGTCGGCGAGCTCGTTCCATCGGCTGATTTCCATCTGCGCCGCCGGCCACAGCCCGGCGGCGTGCATGCTGATGACGAGCGGCGTCGGCTTCGTGGGGTCGTAGCTCGCCGGGACGTGGAGCAGGTATTCGCGATCCAGAATCGTGCCGTTGTTTCGGTTCGACACGTAGAACGAAATTGCCTCGGTCAACGCCAGCGCCACGGGGAGGCCGATGAGCACCAGCACTGTGCCGAGGACCCTCACCGATGCCGATTCCACGCCAGCGCCAGCGGCGCCGCGGACAGTCGCGCCAAGGGAATGGCCAGGATCGCGACGAGGACGAGAAAGTATCGCGGGATGAGCGGCCCGGGGAAAAGCCAACCCAAAAGACCGTAGAGCGCGAGTACGACGGCCATCCAACAGGCAGCACCGGTCACCAGCGTGCGGTCGCTCAGCAGCCGGCTGCGATAGAGGCGGGTGGCGACCCAGACCGCGGCGGACATCTTGACGCAGACCAGGACCGCAAGAATCCAGGGCAACGCATTCCACAGCGCGCCCCGCGCGCTCCAACTATCGTGGAGCCATTTCGAGATCGGCCCGACGAGACACAGAACCGCCAGGCCAAACGCCACACTCGCCTTGACCGCCCATTCGCGGCCGGTCAGGCCGATGTAGAGCGTCTGCACGAGCTGCTTCCAGGTCGATGCCAGAAATCCCCAGAGGACCAGGAGCAAGAGAACGGCCGCGCGGGGCGTCCCGAAGACGTCGATCACCTCACGGGCTCCCTTGATCACCACCGGCCAGGTGCCCGAGAGGGTGAGCGCCAGCGGAATGGCGACGACGGCCAGCATCCACTCGGGCGCCTTCTTTTCCATCGCCAGCATGAGCACGGTGTCCGCGCTCATCAGCCAGATCATCGTCGCCACTACGCGCAGGCCTCGGATGCCGTAGGGCATCCAGGTCAGGGACTGCGTCCAGGCGAGAAAGGCGGCGGCGAAGATCGCCGGCCAGATCAGCGGCACGGGGTGTCCAGCGGGCCGCAGAGCCAGCTCGAAGGGCAGGAGGATTCCCACCAGCGCGGGCAGCGACCAGCCGTGCCGGCGCCACTCGAACCAGAATTGGGCGCGGGCGGGCGAAGCAAAGGGCGGCAGATCCGCGACCCGGCCGAGGCGAGCTTCCAGCCAGTCGGGCACGTCGCCGCGGCGAGCGCGCGCAACGGCGAATCGGGCGGCGAGATAAGCGATAGGAAGCTGCGGCAGGATGAAGGCGACCATCACGAATTCGGCGACCTTGTAATGCATCGCGAGCATGACGATGGTCTCCGCCACGCTCAGCCAGAGCATGACGGTGATCACGCGCAGGCCCCGGAGGCCGTACGGCATCCACGTCAGCGCCTGTATCCAGGCGAGAAATGCCGCGGCAAGGAGCGCCGGCCAGATCAACGGCACGTGAAGTCCCGACGGCCACAGCGCCAGGAGCGCCGTCGCGAGCCACAGGCCCGCCACGGCGAACGCGCCGTAGAGCATCGGCCAGCCCGCCAGCGCGGCGGTCGTCACCGGCAGCGTGAACAGGCGGGCGGGATACATCGATTGGCGCGCGGCGAAGTCGCCCTCGAGGCCGAAGCTGAACACCGCCAGGAAGAACATGAACGTCGCCGTCAGGGGCGCGAGTACCAGGAACCACATGCTCATCGAGCGTTCGAGGTCGACGGGCGGCCCGGGCGCGAGGACGAGGAGCTTGATGATCCCCAGGGCGACGAGGTAGCCCCCAATGGCGATCAGGCCCCAGCGATACCGTCGCCGGAATTCCCAGGCGATGGCGAGCGCGGGAGTCACGTCCCGACCCGGGCGACGAACGCCTCTTCGAGCGTTCGATACGATTCCTGGATGGTCTTGAGCGGCGCGCTCAGCGCGATCTTGCCCTGGCTGATCATCGTGACGTGATCCGCGACCTGCTCCACCTCGTCGAGCAGGTGCGAGGAGAACAGGACCGTGCGGCCTTCGTGCGCGATGGTGCGAAGGATTGCGCCGAGGATGTCGCGGCGAACGATCGGATCGAGGCCGGACGACGGCTCGTCGAGCACCAGCAATTCAGGCCGATACGCCAGCGCGGTGAGCAGCCCTGCCCGCGCCTTCCTGCCGCAGCTCCTCCGCGTACGCGTCGTCCCAGGCCGGATAGAACGCGCGCGAATAGCGGAGGAGCTCGCCGAAGCGCATCCAACCGGGCAGGTCGTGTTCCTCGGAGAGATAGCCGATGCGCGAAAGGACGCCGACTGGCTCGGCGACGGGATCGAGGCCGAAGACGCGTACCGAGCCGCTTTCGGCCCGGAGCAGACCGAGGATGTGCTTGATGAGCGTCGTCTTTCCCGCTCCGTTTACCCCGACGAGGCCGTAGACGGCCCCGCGCGGCAGGGAAAGGCTCACCGAGGCCAGCGCCGTCGTGGCGCCGAAGCGGCGCGTCAGGTCGGATACCTCGATGACGGATTCACCCACGGTCGATCACACTCTACGTCAGGACTCCTGCATTCAGGCAGGCAGCCAGCGCCGCCAGCACGCCCGCGGGGTTCTCGAGCGGAAGGAAGTGTCCGCCGGGCACGACCCGCAGTTCCGCCGCCAGGGCGTCCGCCAAAGGCCGCCCGACCCTCTCCACCGGCAGGTACTCGTCGCTCGCCCCCCACACGACGCGGACAGGTACGCCGCTTCGCCGGAGTTGCGTCGTAATGCCTTTGGTCTGCCGCGGATCCAGGCAGCGCGCTGCATGGATCAGTCGTTTGCCGCCGGCGGCGCCTGCATAGTCCTCGAGGCAGACGCGGATGACGCGCAGCTTGCGCGCGAGCACCGGCTGCAGCCGTGCCGCCTGCTCCGGGTCCCACGCGGCGATCCCCGCGACCGGTCCCATCGCCCACTCCGTCTCGTGGATTCCGTCCATCAGCACCAGCCGCCGAACGCGCTCCGGCGAGCGCACCGCGAGCATCTGGGCGGCTGCCGTACCCACGTCGTGCGCGACGATGACCGCCGGCTCCCGCGCGATCTCGTCGAGAAGCTCGCCCAGCCAGCCGGCTTGACTCTCCATTCCGACGTCCGGCGCGTCCGGCGAATCGCCGTAGCCGATCAGGTCGGGGAGCAGCACGCGCCATCCCGCCGCCGCGAGTCCGGGAGCGACGTCTATCCAGAGCTTCCGCGAGGTGGGGAATCCGTGCACCAGCAGCAGCGGAGGGCCGTGCCCCATTTCCTCGAGGGCGAAACGCATCGAGCCGACTGTACACTTGGACGAGATTCACGGCAGCCAGTCTCGCGACGTACAAATCGCTGATGGTCGAACTGGTCGCCGGGAATGGCTGAAAGGATTCCGCTGGATGGCGCAGGCGAGCGCTGGTCTCTCGCCCCGTGCGGCGTCCGTGCCCAACCTACGCGGAGAGAAGCGCGGAGGAAACCATGGCACGCCGACCGGCTGTCCTGCGCCTCGCAGTCGCTTGCCTGCTCGGCGTCGCATGCGGCTCGTCGCCGTCGCCCTCGGGTGGATCCGGATCCCGCGGTGTCGACGCGGGCACTCCCGGCGGCCCCGCGCGCTTTGCCGTCGCGGTGGCCACGACGGGCGCGGGCCGGGTCACCTCGACCCCCGCCGGCATCGATTGCGGGACCTCGTGCAGCGCGCCGTTCGATGCGGGAACCCACCTGTCGCTCATTGCCGCGCCGTCGGCGGGCTGGCGTTTTGTCGCGTGGGGCGGCGCGTGCAGCGGCACCGCCGCTTGCGACCTGACCGTCGCCAGCGACGTCACCGTCTCGGCGACGTTCAGCCAGAATCCATCGCCGCCTTCGAATGCGTGCGCCAACATCGAGCCGCCTGCCGACGTAGCGATGCGCCAGTACGTCGTTTCCCAACGGGATGCCTGCCTGCCGGCCACAGGCGACAGGGGCGGTACTCTCGCGTTCCCCACCGTATTCGCGCAGGCAAGTGCGCACGGTGCGACGGTCGACTTCGTTTCCACTTCGGGTACGTTCCTGCGGCAGAGCGATCTCACCGCGCCGCCGAACTTGCTGCAGCAGCCCGACGGCGTCGCCGCAGTCAGCGGGCCCAGCCCCTTCTCCGGTCCGCCCAACGTCATCTCGTTCTCGAGCTGGGACCATGGCGGCAACCCGCTTGCCCACGGCTCTCGATTTGGCGACCTGCACCGCGTGGCGAGCGCGGCGAATCCGGAAGGCGGAGTCCTGGTCGCGGGCGACTATTCGACGACCTTCTCCGGGCCGACGCAGCACGTCGCGGAGATGTTCGTCGGCCCGCCGGCCGCCGTTTTCAACGTCATGTGGGGACCCCAACCGCTCGCCTCGGCCGGCACGGTGTTCGGCGCCGGCGTCGATCTGCTCGGCAAGGCCCTCGTCGTCACCGACGGCGCGCCGAAGTTCGGCAGCGGCGCCATCTCCGCGCAATGGTTCGTCGACGGCAAGCCGGTGACCGGCGAATTCCTGCTCGTGAGCGGCTTCACCCCCGGCGCCTCGACCTGGTTCGAGGCGTCACCGCTGGTCGACGGCGGCCTCCTGGTGCGCCGGATCGACTCGGACCACGGCCTTCATTCGCAGGTGCTGGTGGTGGTCGCGGCCGGTTCGACGTCGCCCAACCCGGCGCCCGACTGGATGGCCTCCCGTCGCGACGTGCAGTTCCATCTCGCGCGGGGCAACCGCGCGTACGCCACGCTTCCGTACGGCGCGCCGAACGTCGCCTGCAGCCAGCGCGTCGAGGTGCTCGCCGCCGACGGCACCTCGTGCGGGTCGCTCGACTACGCAATCGCTGCAGGCAATTGCGACACGGGAGATCTCACGATGGCGGCCGACGGAACGGTCATCCAGCCGCTGCCGCTCTCGATGGAAACCACGCTCGACGTCCACGGCTCGCACACCTGCACCTAGCGATGGTGGGCAGGGGCGGCGCGCTAGGCTCATCCCTGGTTCGGAGGCAATGAGAGTTGCGCTCTGTTTGTCGTTGATCGCGAGCGCTGGGACCGCGAGCACCTGTGCCGCGCCAGTGCCGGGCGGATGAACGCGTCGGTTTCTCCATCCATCCCGCCGCCTTAAGGCGATAAGTCGGATAAGTGTGGTTCCGTGCGCTCGCTCTTCCTTGCTTTCCTCACGCTATTTCACTCTCTGGCAGCGACATCGCCGGTGGGGCGCGCCGCTTCGGTCAATCCGCGCAGGGCCGCGCTCTGGTTTGCCCGCCGTGCAAGAGCAGCGCGATAGGCGGCAGCGGCGTCCGCCGGTTTTCCTGAACGCAGCAAAAGATCGCCGAGATCGACGCGCGCGAACCGCTCCATCAACGGCCCGAGCTGCGGTGTTTTCTCTTCCGATTCGGCAAGCGCGCACGTCGCGTCGATGGCCGCCGTGAGCTGCGCCGCGTCCTTGCGCGCCGCCGCCTGCGCGATGCGCGCTCCGGTCATCAGCTTGATCCGGCCGCGGAACTCAGGCGTGGCCATCTTCGATACCTTCGCCGCTCGCGCAACGAGACCCTCGAGTACGTCCGCCTGCGCGCGCGCTTTCGCCTCGTCGCCTTCGAAGGCCGCCGCCGCCAGCCGGATGCGCGCGGCATACATCCGGGTCAGGAGCTCCGACGGCATCCTGTCGGGCACGTCGGTGGGACAGTGGACCGCCTCGTCCACCGGCTCGTCCTCGGCCGCGGTCAACCTGGCCAGGGGCGCGAGCAGCTCCTCGGTCCGGCTCCACTGCTGCGTTCCGTGCAGGTACATCGAGACCGAATACGCGTACGACCAGCGCGTCGACGGATGGTTGTCCTTTTCCATCGACAGGCGCATCCGCGTCAGCTCCGCCTCGGCATCGGCGGCGCGCCCAAGCTCGAGCCGCGAGCTGACCAGCCACAAGGTCGAGTGCCAGTCGCGCCAGTGCTCGCGCTTGCCACGCCGCGCCCACTCCTTTTCGCTCGCCGCGAACGACGCGATGTTGGACGCTTCGCTCTCCTTCCACATGCCGAGCTGGATGAAGATGTGCGACGGCATGTGCAGCGCATGCCCGGCCTCGGGCGCGATCTGCGCGTAGCGGCGCGCCGCCGGCAGCGCGAGGATGGCGTGATCGGGCGAGTCGAACGAATGGATCACGTAGTGCGCCGCGCCCGGGTGATCGGGCTTGCGCGCGAAGACGTCGAGCGCCAGCGCGCCGGCCTCCATCGCGAGCTTCACGTCGCGCCCGCCATGGCTCTGCGCGTAGAGCGAGAGCGCGTAGAAGAGCTGCGCCTCGTCGTCCTTCGGCAGGTCGGCGTGCAATCGCGCGAGGCGCTCCGTCCAGGCCGCGTGGCGGACGTCGTCGTCGTCGCTGGAATAGTCGGCCTGCGCCGCCTCGATCAGGCCCTTTTCGAGCGGCGTCAGGCGGTCGGACTGCGGCATCGCCGCCAGCGCCTTGCGCCCCGCGGGGAGATCGGCCTCGCCCCACAGCGGATGGTCCCAGGTCATCGCCTCGCCCCACCACGCGATCGCGCAGTGCGGGTCCTTCTTCTGCGCCGCCTGGAACGCCTCGCGCGATGTTTCGTACATGAACGAATGCAGCAGCAACTCCCCGCGCAGGATTTCCTTCTGGGCCGCGGGCGCGCACGACGAATGCAGCTCGGCCGAGCCGAGCCCGACGGCGAGGATGATGGCGATCATCGGAAGGTCCCCTTTGGCGCGATGGTATCACGCGCCTACTTGTCGAACTTGCGGAACTCCGGCCTGCGCTTCTCCCGGAACGCGCTCGTCTGGTAGTAGAGGCTGCGCAAAAGGCAAGAACGGCTGCGCGGCGGCGTGGTAGTGAACTGACGATGCGAGGGATCTTCATTCTGGGTGTGTTGCTTTCG
>VBLM01000330.1:2324-3254 GCA_005879095.1 Deltaproteobacteria bacterium | reverse complement strand
GCCGTTGGCCAAGCCGGGCTTTTCGTCCGACGAGCACTACACGCACAGCTCCTTCCTGCGGACGGTGCAGGAGATCTTCGGCGTCGAGCCACTGCTCGGCGACGCCGCCAACGCCAAGGACCTCTCCGCCCTGTTCAAGACCTTCCCCTGAACGTTCGATCCATTCGTCGATGAGACGACGCTGCTCGACGAGGGTCTCTTCGGCTGTTTCCTGCATGGCATCGGTCTCTTTCCAGGGCATGCGCCGTTGTCGCGCATGTCCTTGGGCAACTGGACCGAAGTGTCAGGGATGTCCGTAGGCCAAAGCGTCAGGGATGTGTGAGGGCTGGACCCTGATTGAACCAACGGTCTTGTTCACATTTTTCTTGCTTTCTCTCAAAATATATGCCATAATTATTTCCGATGAAGAAGGCACAGCTCATCCTGAGATTCCGGAAGCGGCGTCGCGCCAAGGTGGGAAGGCCGCGGAAAGCGAACGCAGGGGTTTCACATCTGCGCCGCGAAGACTTCTCCCGGCATCATCCGGTGCACATCACACTGCGCACGGCTGGCGGCGTCGGATACATGCGGCGGCAACGGGTGGTGGATGCTCTCGAGGAAGCCTTCCGGCAGGCGCGTGTCCGCTTCGGCATGCGGGTCGTGCACTACTCCATTCAGGGCAACCACCTGCACATTCTCGTCGAGGCCGAGAACCGCGAATCCCTCGCGAGAGCGATGCAGGGTCTTTCGATCCGGATCGCAAAGACACTGAACCGACTGTTCAATCGCACCGGCCGGGTCTGGGCGGACCGCTACCATTCGCACGTCCTCCGTACGCGGCGTGAGGCGGCGAACGCTCTTCGCTACGTGCTCGGCAACTTCGCCCGACATGCGAGGCAATGGGGTAACGACGTCGCGCGCTTCGCCGACGCGTTCTCTTCGATTCGTTTT
>VBLM01000330.1:0-2272 GCA_005879095.1 Deltaproteobacteria bacterium | reverse complement strand
AGCGCTTCTTCGGCGCGGGCGGCGGCGCCATCACCGTGGCTTCGTCGTCCTCGTCGGTCAGGCCGCGCGGCTTGAACGGCAGGTCGCCGGGCTTGGAATGCTCGGTCTTCTCGTCGTCGTCATCGCCGAATCCCGGTGGAAGATCGCCGGGTTGCGACGCGGCGGTGCCATCGTCGTCGTCGTCGAAGAGCGGCTTCTTGGGGTCAGGCATGGAGAAAGTCTACCAGACGCGGGCTGCGCGCGGCGACTCGCGTATCGCCCTTCCGTACGACCTCACGCTCGAGGTCCCACGACAGCAGCAGGACCTGCTTCGAAGGGCCGCGCCGGAACACGACGGCGCGCCGCGCCTGACGCGCGACGAGGACGTAGAGACGTACGGCCATCAGCTCTTGCCGGGCGGCTTCGAGCGCAACTCCGTGATCAGGTTCACCTCGCGCGCGATCGAGAGCGCGTGCGAGTGCGCCATGTCGAGCTTCGAGACCGCCGTCTCCTTCTCGAGGTGCTGCAGGTGCGGCCGGACCAGCGCGATCAGCGAGGCGACCGCCCAGGCGACGAGCAGGCCTTTCGCGGTGCCGAGGAAGATTCCGCCGGCCCGCTCGACCGCGCCGGTGAACCCGCCCTGCATCCGCTTGTGCAGGAAGTTCCCGAGCAGCTTGGCGACGATCTCCGCCGCGAGAAAGATCGCCAGCGCCATCGCCGCGGTCGCGATCGCCACCGGCAGCCCGATGTCCTTGGCGAAGGCGTCGCCGAACGGCTGCGCGAAGAGCCGCGCCAGCACGATCCCTCCGACGAACCCCGCGACGCCGAGGATCTGCCGGAACAAGCCGCGATACGCTCCCGGCTGCGCGAAGAGCCGCGCCAGCACGATCCCTCCGACGAACCCCGCGACGCCGAGGATCTGCCGGAACAAGCCGCGATACGCTCCCCACAGCGCGAAGAGCACGACCAGCGCCAGCAGCGCGAGGTCGAACATCATCGGACGGTCATGTCCGTCTTGACCAGCTTGGCCGCCTCGTCGCGCTTGGACTTGAAGTTCGGGTTGTTCGGCTCGTACGTGAGCGCCATCTTGAAGTTGCGCTCGGCGGAGGCGAACCGCTGCGCAGCCATGTCGGAGAGGCCGGCCATGAAGAACTTGCGGCCCTGCGGCGTCTGGCCCACTTCCTGCTCTTTCTCTTTCTTCAATTCCTGCTCGCTGGCCTCGACGAAGCGGAGCTTCTTCTGCCGCTCGGCCCCGAGGATGTCGGCGAGGTACTTCATCCGCTTGGTGTCGTCGCGCAGGCAGACATACGCCTCGTTGATGCGCTTGTAGATCTTGCCGATGTTGTCCTTCACCTCGCCGGCGGGCAGCGTGGAGAACTTGTCGGGATGGTACGCGCGCGACTCGCGGTAATACGCGGCCTTGATCTCGTTGGGGCTGACGTTCTGACCCACTTTCAGGATCTGGAAGTAGTCCAGCTCGTCCAGGACCTGGGCCAGCGCAGTCGCCTCGATTTCAAAACCTTCGTCCATCAGGCTGCGGCCTCACCGCGTGCGAGCGTCGTGCGGGCGTTCTTTTCCTGCGCGGCCTTGATCATGTCCTCGGTCAGACCCGACGACAACCGGATGGTGCACGAAGTCTTCTGTCCTGTCTCCACGTCGGCGGCAGTGACGTTGACGATCCCGTTGGTGTCGATCTCGAACGTCACCTCGATGCGCACCTCGCCACGGTAGCCGATGCGGAAGCCGGAGAACTCGAATTCGCCCAGCAATTCGCACTCCGCGGCCTTGCTCGACTCCCCCTGGTAGACGCGGATCTTCACCTTCTCCTGGCCGTCGCGGTTGGTGGTGTACGACTTCGATTTCTCGATCGGGATCGGCGTGTTCTTGTCGATGATCTTGTCGGTGTACCCGCCGACGGTTCCGACCCGCAGCGTCAAAGGCGTCACGTCGAGCAGGTAGTGCTCGGACTTGCTGTCGAGCAGCGACGAGGCCTGGATGGCGGCGCCCATCGCGACCACCTCGTCGGGATCGATGCCCGCCATCACGTCCTTGCCGAAATAGTGCCGGACGCTGGTGCGGATGATCGGCAGCCGCGTCGGGCCGCCGACGAGAATGACAGCATCGAGCTCATTCGCTGTCATACGCGCGCCCTGCAGCGCTTCGTCGCACACCTTGAACGTCCGCTGCACGAGGTCCATCACCATCTTGTTGAACTCTGCTTCCGACAGTTGCGCAGTGAGGTCCATCACCTTGCCGGTCGGGTCCTGGCAGATGCCCTCGACGTGGATCTTGG
>VBLM01000329.1 GCA_005879095.1 Deltaproteobacteria bacterium | reverse complement strand
ATTGCTTGCCGCCGATGCGCCCGGTGACGAGCTCGCGTGGATCGTGGAAGAACCACCACTGCAGAGGGAACACGCCGTACAAGAGCCACACGTAGAGCGGCTGGAAACGGTGGTGCCAGCGGCGCGGCTGCCAAGGCGCGAGGCGCAGGAAGGGGCTGCCGGCCTCGATGTCGGGATCGAGCCCGGAGATGTTCGGATAGGTGTGGTGCTGGACGTTGTGCTTGAGGCGCCAGAGGAACGAGCTCGCGCCCATCAGGTCGAGGGCGAACGACATCACGCCGTTCAAACGCCCGTCCGAGGACGTGCCGCCGTGGTTCGCGTCGTGCATGACGGAGAAGCCGATGCCGGCCATCGCCAGGCCCACCGAAACGCTGAGCAGGACCGCTTCCCAGGCGTGGACCGGCGCGAACATCAGGAGGCACCACGAGCCCGCGAGCCACGCGAAGAGGACCGCGCTCTTCGCGGCCATCCGCCAGCCGCCGTGGCGCGAGCGGCCCTCTCCCTCGAAGTAGCCGTCGACGCGGCGGTTGAGATCGTCGTGGAAGGCGCTTCGTTCGGGGAAACGTACGCGTGGCTCGATGGGCATCTGCCGGTCAGTGTGCACGCCCCCGGTCACCGGGGTGTCACGGCGATCGTCGAGCGGCGGCGGCTGCAGCCGGATATGCTTCCTGCAGACGCTTTTCAGCTTCCCGCGCTCCCGCGGGGCCAAAAGAGGCGCCTGACGTGGAGGCGCCATGTACCACCGCAGCATCCCAGTCGTCGATCTCACCAGTGGACGCGTGACCGAGCGCGCCGGCGACACGCGCACGCTCGACGTTCCGGCGGACTTCGATCGGAGCGCCTGCGTGGCCTCGGTCGACGCCAAAGCGCGCGCCCACTACCTCTCGACAGCGGGAACCCGCCTGGTCAATCACGCCCACCCGCGGCCGCTGTCATGGCGGGTCCGGGGCGAAGAGTGCCTGGTGGCGCGCGCGCGGGGCAACGCGGACGAGGTTGCCTACCGGCTCTGCGCCGTCGATCCGGCGACCGGCTGAGAGCGCAGTCCGTCGCGGTCAGGGCCGGCCGGCCCGCTCGGACGCCGGCCGCCAACGGCCGAATTCGGTGTTGGGACGCTTCGTCATTTTCCGGAAGACGATTGCCGCGATCGCCGCAGCCGGCAGGAGGTGGATGAGCCCTCCCATCGTCACCGAGTAGTACATCCCGATCGCCCAGAGCAGCACGGACAACGCGATCAGCTTCCAGAACATATGTGCCCCTTGCGCCGGCGTGCGGCGCGACGATGACCGTCTTGAGGTCGCGGGAGATGAGCGAGACGGAACAGGTGTCATTCTAGAGGTGGCGGCGGGCGGAAGCTCGTCAATCGTCCTTCCGCATCAGCAATATCCGGCGGGCGGCCCGGTCGAATGCTACGATGGATCTATGAACGCTGCGGCCTTGAAAGCGAAGATCGGGGATGCAACGGGACGCCTTTCGAAGGCCGAGGCGGTGATGGAGCGCGCCATCCGGCAGATCGATCTCGCCGCACGCGAGGAAAAGAGCATCATCACCGCGGCGCTGGCCTCTGCACTCGCGGAATTGAAGGCGGCCCGGCAGGATCTGCTCGCGTTGGAGCAGGTCATCGCGGAGACCTGAGTCTTCAGCAGATTCCGAGCGTGGCCGGCCGCACCGCGACCACCGCGGCGCCCTTGTAGACGATGAGCTTGTAGGGGTGGTTGGTCGGATGCTGCCCGCGTTCGCCCAGACGGTCGATCTCCTGGCCCAGGCTCGCGAGCGCCGCGAACAGCGACGCCCCGACGATCCTGCCGTCGGAGACGACCTCGAGGTCGCCGTCCAGCAGCCACCACCGGTATTGCTCGGTTCGCCCCCCCATGCGCAGCACATGTAACGGTCGATCACGCGAATTGCGACGAGGATGAGATGTCCTTCGTGCAGAAAGAGCGGGGCCGCGTGGGCCCCGCCGTCCCGACTTTCCGCCGAACGGTTACTGCTTCTGCTTCCCCGGTGCGCCGGGACCCGCGTCGGCCTGCACTTTGATCTGACGCGGCTTCGTCTCGGCCTTCTTGGGAAGGAAGATGCGCAGCACACCGTCGCGGCTCTGCGCCGTGACGTTTCCTGTCTCCACCGTCGTAGGCAGGGTAAATCTCCGGGCGAAGCTGCCGTAGGACCGCTCGACGCGGTGATAGCCCTCTTGCCTCTCGGCGTTCTCGAGCTTGCGCTCGCCCCGCAAGGTCAACGCGTTGCCCTCGAGCTGGATGTCGACGTCGCTGGCATTGACCTCCGGCAGCTCGACCTTCAGCGTGATGCCCTCGCTGTCCTCGAAGACGTCGACGAGCGGCGACCAGCCGGCGCCAGTGCCCTCGGTCTCCTCGTAGGGCTGCTCGAAGTGCTGGTGGAACAGCTGGTGCCGCATCTGCTGCATCGCTTCACGAAGCGGATCGTACCGGATGATGGACATCTGAAGCCTCCCCGCTGAACAGGCGTCTCGATTGGCGCAGGGGAGGCCATCGACCGAGCCACGACCTCCAGCCCGGCCAACGTAACCACCAGGGAGGCCTCGTCAAGCTCCCGGCGGCAATCGCGCCTCAGCCGTGAACTGCTAGGATGCATCTCGCCGATCGCCTCGACGGCGAGCCACTCTCTCTCGAGCATGGCGCTCCGTTTCGGCTGGTTGTACCGGATCTCTACGCCTACAAGAGCGTCAAGCACGTCTCCACGATCAGGCTGCGCAGAGATTTTCGTCGAGGGCTCGCTGACCGTCAGACCCTGGCCCATCCACGGGGACGGGTCGCGCTCGAGGAGCGCGGACGTGGCTTGCCTGGGCCCATCTATCGGGTCATCTACCGCGCGCTGATCCCTGCCACGCTCTGGTACTACCGGCGCTTTACGACGCGCGCGGCTGAGCGGGAGTAGTCATCCGGTTCGCTTCCAACCTTCGGCGGCGATGAGTCCTGCTACGCGCTCGCGGATCTCGTCCCGGATTCGGCGGACTTCCTCGACGGGCCTGCCCTTGGGATCCGGCAGCGGCCAGTCGGCCCGCTTCGCGCCGGGCACCACCGGGCACTCGTCGCCGCAGCCCATCGTGACCATCAAGTGGACGCCCTTGGCGAGGTGCGCTGTCAGCTTCTGCGGCCGGGCGTTGGCGAGGTCGATGCCGACCTCGCGCATGACCGAGACGACCTCGGGATGAACGCGCTCGCCGGGGTGCGTGCCCGCCGAAACCGCCCGCGCCTTCTGCGGGTCGGCCATCGCATTGAAGAA
>VBLM01000039.1 GCA_005879095.1 Deltaproteobacteria bacterium | reverse complement strand
TGGCGATCGCGTTCGTCTGCGAACAGACGGTCTCGGGCGGCCTCTACACCTCCAACCGGTACCCGTTCCGATTCGGCTCCGGCGAATCGCCGGCGGTGTTTCCCGTCGGCACGGTGAAAACACTCGACCGGTTGGGCGGCCCGATCTTCAACACCATCGAGCACGGCGGTTACCTCGAGCTGCGCCGTCCGAACGAAAAAGTCTTCATCGACGGACGCCTCGAGATCATGGACGAGGACTTCTTTCTTCCCTACCTGGGCGCGCTCGAGGGCGGGGACGGCTGGAAAGCGCTCGAAAGTCGCTGGCACCCCGCCGTGGCGCTCGTCCCGGCGAACGATCGCGACCTCGTCCGCACGCTTCTCGACGAGCCGGGGTGGGCGCTGGTCGACGTCGACGCGGTCGCGTTCCTCTTCGCCCGGGCCACGCCCGATCACCTCGAGGCGATCGAGGCCAACCAGCAACGGCTGCGCCGCCTCAATGCGCCGGCAGAGACGACCGAAGAGGCGATCGTGCCGGCCCCGCGCCCGTCCTGGCTCGCCGCGCTCTTCGGACCGAAAAACCGTCCCTTCGAGGCCTTTGGCCGGGGAGCGAACTTCCTTCAGATCGGCATGTTCGATGCCGCGCGTCGCGAGCTGCGGCAGGCGCTGCTTGCGACTTCCCAGCCGGAACCAGCGCTGATCAAGAGCTACGTCATCGCCGCGGCCCAGCTCGGCCGCCTGGACGAGGCGCGCGCCTGGTGCGGGAGGCTGGTCGAGCTCGCGCCGCAGGACGGGGACGCCCTGGCATTGCTGGCAAGGCTCAAGTCGGACGGCTCCTGAAGAAAAGAACCCCCGATTCTCTTGTGAGAACCGGGGGTTGCATGAGTGAGAGCGGAAGGAATCGAACCTTCAACCTATGGATTAAGAGTCCATTGCTCTGCCAATTGAGCTACGCTCCCTCAATCGCGGGCCGCGCTGTGTATCCGCTCCGCGCGCGGCCTGTCAAGAAGATGATTGGGGTGGCTG
>VBLM01000328.1 GCA_005879095.1 Deltaproteobacteria bacterium | reverse complement strand
TCGCCCGGCCCCAGTGCATAGAGGATCCGTCGCAGTGGCACTCTTCGGGTTCCTTCTCCAGCAATCCGACGAGGAGCCGAGCCCACGTGGCTACACACGTACAGGGCGCGCGAATTTCGCCCGCTTGAAAGAGTTCCACTGCCACCACACATTGACCGCCACAGGTTCCACCGGCGTCCGAATCGGCGGGTGCTTGAGGTAGTCCATGGCGGCGGAGCTATCTTGAGCTATAGTGTGCAGCCGGCCGGCAGCCCGCAACCGGCTCGAGGTGCCCGCGAAGCCGAGGCCGTCCCTCGGTTGAGGAGTGCGCGCGCGGGCTCGACCATTCTGACGTTCGTTTCCTCGCCACGGCTGCGCGCGCTCCGCGCCTCGCTCTGGACCATCTTCGGTTACGGCGCCGCCCAGGCCCTCCGGTTGGTCAGCAGTATCATCCTTACCCGCCTCCTGTTCCGCGAGACCTTCGGAATCATGGCGTTGGTCAACGCGGTGCTGCAGGGACTGCTCTTGTTCTCCGACCTGGGAATCGGGGTCATGATCGTCCAGAGCCGGCGTGGGCACGAACCTGCGTTCCTTGATGCCGCCTGGACGATCCAGGTAATGCGAGGCGCGCTGCTGCTGCTGGTCGCAGTCGTCATCGCCTGGCCGACCTCGCGCCTCTACGGCGAGCCGCAATTCCTCGCACTCGTGCCAATGGTCGGCCTCAACGCGCTCATCTCGGGGTTCACCTCGACATCGTATTTCACGCTGAGCCGCAGCCTCCATCAGCGGCGGCTCGTGCTGCTCGACCTGGCTGCGCAAACGATCTCTTTCGTGGTGATGGTGGCGTGGGCGCTGGTCCACCCGTCCGTCTGGGCCTTGATGGCCGGAAACACCACCATGTTCGCGGTGAAGGTCCTCGGCAGCCGCGTGTGGCTTCCCGGCCATCGGAACCTCTTACGCTGGGATGCGGACGCTGCGCGCGAGGTTTTCAAGTTCGGACGCTGGGTCCTCGTCAGCAGCGTGCTGACCTTCTGCGCCAACCGGCTCGACTCGCTCCTGCTCGGCGGCAGGCTGACGATGGGCGAGCTGGGGACGTACTCGATCGCGAGCAACCTGGGCCGCTTGCCGTTCGAGCTGATGACTGTCGTGGGGAGTTCCGTGATGTTCCCGGTGCTGGCCGAAGCCTTCCGGCGCGGTGACGAGACGCTCCATCGCGAGTTGTTCCGCTTCCGGGCCTTCCTGCTTGCACCCACCCTCGCTGCCTGCGTGCTGTTCGCGGTCGCGGGTGATCGGATCATCGCGCTGCTCTACGACCCGCGCTACCAGGATGCAGGCTGGATGCTGCGCGTGCTGGCGGCCGGACAAGTCGCCGGCATGGTCGGGATGTCTTCCACCGCCGCCCTTTATGCGGTCGCGGACAGTTTCTCGAACATGTGCCTTGAGGGCGCGCGGGCCGCGCTCCTCGTCGTCGGCATGGCCGTGGGCGGCCATCTGTTCGGGAAGCAGGGGCTCGTGATCGGCATCGCCTCTGTCGGTCCACTGGTCTATCCCTTCTGGATCGTCGCTCTTCGCCGACGAGGCCTCTGGCAACCGGCGCTCGATCTCACGGCATTGGTGGCGGCCGGCGGCACCATTGCTGCAGGACTGCTGCTGCATTGACGGAGGCAATCGATGAAGCTGGACCGCCTGAACGGAATCGGCATCTTCCACTGGCCGCTCGTCCTCGCCGGAGTACTTCTCTACTGTTTCAGCTGCTGGGCAGGCGACGGAGCGCCGGTATCGACAGGCCCCGAAGGCCGCGGGCCAGTGTCCCTCGGGGTCAACGTCGAGCTCGTCTCCGACTGGTCGCGTTCTCTCATGTTTGCGGACGCGATGAAATCCGCACGCCACTGGGGCAGTCCCGGCACGCCTTGGGACGAAGCGGCCGTGATGGATTCGGACGGGTGGCCGACAACAGATGCTGGGATCGTCATCATGATCAACATCCCCAGCAGCGACGGCACCTACAAGCTCTCGTTCCTCGGCCGGGCGAACGTCCAGCCCGTCGCGAGCAGTGGCGTCCAGATCGCGGATCTTAAATATGATGCCGCGAGCAACACCAGCAGGGCCGATGTCGTGATCGGCAAGACGGCGAGCCAGTTGATGTTGTCATTCACCGGGACGCAGGGGGGCGTGAAGAAGGTGAAGCTGATGCGACCAGGACATTCGGCGGCGGAGACGTTCACGCGTCGGTTTCTCGCGCGCCTTCAGCCGTTCCAAGTGCTGCGGTTCATGGACTATTCGGCCACCAACCAGACCACCGAGGTGAACTGGTCGGACCGCACCCTGCCCACCGCAGCCGCGCAGCAGCGGCGGCTCAACGGCACGATCGCGGGGGGCGCCTGGGAGTACGCCATCGAGCTGGCAAACCTGACCCGCAAAGACCCCTGGATCAACGTCCCCGACCAGGCGACCGACGACTACGTGATGGACCTGGCAAAGCTGTTCAAGGACAAGTTGTCTCCAGAGCGCAAGCTCTACGTCGAATGGAGCAACGAGGTCTGGAACGACCAGTTCGGCCAGACGCAGCGAAACTATGCAGCGGCCAACGCCGAGGTGGCCGCCGGTGGGTCGAACCTCAACTCCGACGGCGAGACGAATCCGTATAACCTCGCCTGGCGGCGCACGGCTCGGCGGGCGAAGGAGGTCAGCGACATCTTTCGCTCGGTGTTCGGAGATGCCGCGATGATGACCCGTGTCCGCCTGGTCCTGGCGAGTCAGATTGCGCGCCCGATCGTGCTGACCCAGGGGCTGGAGTTCATCGAGCGGGTCTACGGTCCGCCGGGCAAGTTCTTCTACGCGGCCGCGGGCACGACCTATTTCAACATTCCGAACGACACGCGGACCGATCTGACCGTCGACCAGATCTTCGCCGAGCTGCCAGCGCAGCTGGAGATCGGGCGGCGGGAGCAAGCGACGTTCACTGAACTCTGCCAGCGCTACAAGCTGAAGAGCCTGGCGTACGAGGGCGGCCCCCACCTTTTCGGTGAGGCGAGCGTGAAAGCAAAGGTGGCGGCGAATCGAGACCCCCGCATGAAAGACATGATGCTCCAGAATTACAAAAACTGGTTCTCCGCGGGTGGCGAGCTGACCGTCCACTACAACCTGGCCAGTCCGTGGGACAAGTACGGTTCTTGGGGACTGACGGACGACATCGAGCAAGACACCCCCAAGACCGCGGCGATCTCAGAGTTGGTCGACGGTCCGCGATCGCCCGCCGCGATCCGGTCCAGGGGCCCCCGAGACGCCCAGCGCGACCGAGATGATTGAGTGAAACCCGCCGGCTGAAGGATGGACTGCACGTGATCCGTATCGGCGCCGCCGAGGCGCCTTCCTTCTCATGTCGGTGTCAGTCGCGGAGTAACCGCCCCGGCCCAGTGGCGACGCGGGCCGCCCCGACAGCTAACCGATCCCCTCTGGCGCCGAAGAGCGTGGCGAGCTTGCGCGCTTCCTGCGAGACGTCGTGCTGGCGTGCGATGAGCTCGGCGCCGGCCCGGCCCATCTGCTGGAGCCGCATCGGCGATGCTTGCAGGGCGGCTCGCATTGCGCCCACCAGCGCCTCGACCGAGCCTGCTGGACCTATCCAGCTGGTCACCCCCGGTTCGACGAGCTCGGGGTTCCCGGCGATCGCGGTGGCGATCACCGGGCGGCGCAGGGCGAAGGCCTCCATCACCACCACGGGCAACCCTTCCGCAAAGCTCGGCAGGACGAGAGCGCGCGAGCCGAGGATCGCTTCACGCACTCTGGGTTCGTCCAACCAGCCGGTGAGGAGGAAGCGGCCGCCGAGGCCGCGCCGTTGGATCAGTTCCTCCACCTGGCGCCGCATCGGTCCCTCGCCGACCAGGACGATCTGGAAGTCGAGACCCTCCTTGGCAAGCAGAGCCGCGGCCTCGATCAGGAGCAAATGCCCCTTCTGCTCTGCGATCCTCGCGACGCAGACGAGACGTGGATCCGCGGGGACCGGAGTCGCGGGCGCGCGCAGCAACTCCTCGTCCACGCCGCACCGGACCAGCTCGAGCTTCGGCCAGTCCTCCGCCCGTGCCCAGCGGTAGAGCTGGGCACGGGCGAAGCTGCTGATGGCGACG
>VBLM01000325.1:1404-7401 GCA_005879095.1 Deltaproteobacteria bacterium | reverse complement strand
GACAGCTCCGCCGGCCGCAGGGCGGCGAGGTGGGCGATGCGCAGGTAGGAGAGGATGCGCAGCGCGCGCTCCCGCTCCTCGTGTTCGGCGTCGCGCGAACCCAGCCAGCGGAAGAAACCAGCCAGCGGCAGCCCGCGGCGCGGCTCGATGCCGAGCAGCACGTTCTCCAGCACTGAAAGCGCGCCGATGAGCTGCAGGTTCTGGAAAGTGCGCGCGAGCCCGAGCCGGGCGCGGCGGTGGCCGGCATGCGGGTCACGTCCACGCCGTCGACGCGCAGCGTTCCCCCATCGGCGGCGTGGAGGCCGGCGATCATGTGGATGAGCGTGGACTTGCCGGCGCCGTTGGGCCCGATGATGGCGTGTACCGTGCCGGGCTCGACGGTCAGCGAGAAGTCGGTTACGGCGCGCACGCCCGCGAAGCGCTTGGTGAGCCCCGCCGCCTCGAGCCGCGCGCCGTTGACCTTCTCGAAGGGCGGCGCATCGGCGGCCGGTGGCGGGGGAGGAGCTGCCGCGGGTCTGCGCCGGACGAGCCGGAGCAGGCCCGTCGCTCCTTCGGGAAAGAGCATGAGCACGCCGACGAGGATGACGCCGCGCAAGAGCAACGCCACGCTCTGCAGCGGCGCGATCAGCTCCGCCATGGCGAGGATGAGCAGCGTCCCGAGGAGAGGGCCGTTGGAGTTGGCGAGGCCGCCGATGACTGCGGCGATGAGCAGGTCGAGCGAGAGCCGCAGCCCGAAGGCGTCGCTCCCGACGAATCCGCTCTGGTGCGCGAAGAGCGCGCCCGAGAGGCCGGCCAGGAGCGCACTCACCGCGAACATGCCGGTGCGTCGCGCAGCGACGTTGATGCCTACCGTGGCGGCGAACGAGTCGCTTTCCTTCATGGCGAGGAGCGCCCGGCCGGTCGCCGACTCGTGCACGTAGTCGCTGGCCATCTGAACGACGACGAGGAGCAGGCCCGCGCACCAGAGGAAGTACATGGGGCCGCGGCGGTAGTCGCCGAAGTCGATGACCGGCAGCGCCATCAGGCCCATGGTCCCACCGGTCAGCTCTACCCAGCGCTGCGCGGCGATCTCGACCAGGTAGCCGAACGCGAGCGTGGCCATGGCGAGGAAGAGGCCGCGCGTGCGGCGCGCGACCATCCCGACGAGAACCCCGGAAATTCCGGCCACCAGCACCCCCGCAGGAATGCTGGCCCAGAGCGGCCAGCCGGACTTGGAGGCGAGGATGGCGGAGCCGTAGGAGCCGAGGGCGTAGAAGCCGGCGTGGCCGAGCGACATCTGCCCGGTGAGCCCGAGCAGGAGATTGAGGCCGATGACGGCGATGGCGGTGTAGGCCAGCGACTGGGTGAAGAAGACGAAGAACGGGTTGGGCGCGACGAACGGCAGGACGGCGACGACGGCGAGAAGGGCGACGTACTTGAGCCGGGCGGCGGGCACCTATCGTCCCGTCGCCTTGCGCGCCCCGACCAGCCCCGCGGGCCGCACGATGAGGAGCGCGAGGACGCCCAGGAGCGGCAACAGGTCGCCGAACTGGCTGTTGAAGTAGTTCGAGAACGACTCCGCCAGCCCGAAGAGCACGCCGCCCACGAGGATGGCGACCGGATTGCTGAAGCCGCCCACCGCCGCCACGGCCAGGCCCTTGACGGTGAAGACGAGACCCATCTGCGGATAGACGCTGACGATAGGTCCAGCGAGGACGCCGGAGACGGCCGCGAGCATGGAGGCGAGCGCGAAGACGAGAATGACCATGCGCCGCACGTCGATGCCCAGGAGGAGCGCGGCGTCGGGGTTGAAGGCGACCGCGTAGATGCTCTTGCCCCAGTGGGTGCGGAAGAGAAAATAATAGAAGGCCGCCACCACCGCGAAGGAAACGGCGATGACGGCCAGCTGTTCCGGGTAGACCCCGACGCCGAGGAAGCGCACCGGCTCGTTGGTGCCGCTGAAGAGCGGCGGCGAGTACTGTCCGCTCTTGCCCCAGGCGAGCTCGGCCACGTTCTGCACGATGAGCCCCGCGCCCGCGGTGGTGAGGATCCAGGAATACTCGCCGCCGCCTCGGAAGCCGAGCCGGTCGAGCGGCCGGATGAAGCCGCGCTCGAGCAGCCAGCCGCCCAGGCCGAGGAGGGCGACCACGAGCGGAATCACCACCACCACCGGCAGGCCGGCGCCGCGCAGCGCGAGCGTGAGGAGCGCGGCGATCATGAGGAAGTCGCCTTGGGCGAAGTTCAGGCGGTTGGTCGCGAGATGGGCGATGAACAGCCCCTTGGCGGTGAGCGTGTAGATCGCGCCCATCGCGAGCCCGCTGACGAGAAGCTGGAGGAAGTTCGCCCAGGACATGCCCGGTCAGCGCTTCGGCTCGAGCCGCACGACCTGGCCGTTCTTCCACACGCCGAGGAAGACGTCCTTCTGCTTCAGGCACTCGTGGTCGCCGGGGCTGAAGGGATGCGCGGGTGTAGCGGTGATGGCCTTGATGCCGTCGACGTTCTCGATGGCGTCGCGCAGCGCCTTGGGGTCCGCCGACTGCGCCTTGGAAACCGCGGCAGCGACGATCTGCCCGGCGTCGTACCCGAGCGCGGCCACGACCGGCCAGCGGTAGTCCTTGCCGTACTCCTTGCGCATGCGGGCGTCGAAGGCCTTGGCGGCCGGCGCGGCGAGGTCGAGCGCCTGACCCATCACCGTTCCCTCGAGGGCTTTGTCCCCCACCACCTGCTCCACCTTGAGCGAAGAGAGGCCCCAATTGCCGGCGACGACGGGGTGGTAGTCGAGAGCGGCCATGGGCCGGAAGACGAGCTCGAACGACTCGTGGAAATCGAGCACCAGGTCCACGCCCGCGTCGCGCATCTTGAGCATCTGCGGAGTCAGATCGTTCACGCCGGGAGCGGCCGCCTCCACCGCGGCGAGCCCGGAGCCGCGCTGCTTGAGCCCTTCGGCGATGGACTTGGCGGCGAAGCTGCCGTAGCCCGTGGTGGAGTGGATGAGGCCGAGCTTCTTGAAGTTCTTCACGCCCCAGTCGAGCATGGCCTCGATCTGGAACTTCTCCACCATCGAGCAGCGGAAGATGAAGCTCGGCTTCTGGTTGATGAAGTCGGTGGTGATGTTGGTGGCGATGGAGGGGCCGGCGATGAGGGGAACACCGGCGCGCTGGAGGATGGGCGCGAAGGCCATCACGTTGCCGCTGCTCACCGTCCCGAGGACGATGGAGACGTTGTCGCTCTGGATCAGCCGCTGGACGAGCGAGACGGCGCGCTGCGGGTTGGCCTCGTCGTCGTAGACGATGAGCTCGATCTTCGGCTTGCCCCCGTGCTCGGCGTAGTCCTTGAGGGCGAGCTTGAGGCCTTGCAGGTACGACTCGCCGAAGTCGGTGATCGCAGGCGGCCCGCTCAGCCCCTCCACGACGCCCACCTTGACGGTATCGACGGCAGAGGCCGGCAACGCCACGCACAGCGCCATCACCAGGATCCTGCGCCTCGTGTCCATGAGAATCTCCTCAGCGTCCCTTGAATCGTGCCTCGCGCCGCTCGCGGAAGGAGGTCGTCCCCTCCGCGAGGTCCTCGGTGCGGCCCAGATCGTAGAAGGAGCGCGACTCGAGCCGCAGCGCCTCCTCGAGCGGGAGCCCCACCGACCGTTTCATCACTTCCTTGGCGAAGCGGTGCGAGAGCGGCGAGCGGCGGGCCAGCGCCTGCGCGAACTCCAGCGTCTTGTCCAGCAGCTCTGACCGGGGGTAGATGCGGTTGACGAGGCCGATGCGTTGCGCGTGGTCCGCGCCGATGCGATCGCCGGTGAGGATGATCTCCATGGCGTGCCCGAGGCCGACGATCTGCGGCAAGCGGATGAGCCCGCCGTCGCAGGCGTGGAAGCCCCATTTCGCATCCTGCAGCGCGAACTCGGCGTTCGGCGAGCAGAAGCGGATGTCGCAAGCGAGCGCGAGCTCGAACCCGCCGGAGATGGCGAAGCCGCTCACCGCCGCGACGATGGGCTTGAAGACGTCCAGGTTGCGGGTGATGCCGCCGAAGCCGGGCCCGTTGGTGTAGCGGCGCCGGAACTCCGGCGCGGGTGTGCCGGCGAAGGCCATGGTGTAGGTCTTGAGATCGGCCCCCGCGCAGAACGCCGCCTCGCCGGCGCCGGTGACGACCGCCACGCGCGCGTCGTCGTCTTCCTCGAACCCGCGAAAGGCGGCGACGAGCGCCTCGTTGGCGGCGAAGTCGAGGCTGTTCATCTTGCTCGGGCGGTTGATGGTGATGAGGCGCACCGCGCCGCGCTTCTCCACCAGGATGTCGTCTCCCATGTCAGCCCTCGGCGGTGAAGATGGCCACGTCGCTCTCGCGGGCCACGCAGCGGACGCGCGCGCCTGGCGTGAAGCTGCCCTCGATGGACTGGAGCCGGCCGGTGACGCGCACGCCGGCGTCGAGGTCGACCACGCAGACTGCGTAGGGCTGCAGCGCGCGGAGCCGCGCCGGCGCGCGCCGGATGATCGTCCAGGAGAGGAGCTTGCCCGCGCCGTCCACCTCCCTGGGCTCCATTGCTGCGGCATGGCACTTCGGACAGAGCAGTCGCGGCCCCGCGTCCAGCGTCCCGCAGCGGCCGCAGCGGAGGATCTGGACGCGCGCCTCAGGCATCCGATCGCCTGAGGATGTTGACGGTGCAGGCGACTCCCGTGCCGCCGAGATTGTGGGTCAGCCCGATGGCGGCGTCCTTCACCTGGTTGGGGTGCTCTCCGCGCAGCTGCAGCGCAGCCTCGTAGAGCTGGCCCACGCCGGTCGCGCCCACCGGATGCCCCTTGGCGAGCAGGCCGCCGCTGGCGTTGATGGGGATCTCGCCGCCCACTGCGGTGCGCCCCTCCGCCGCCCAGACGGCGCCCTTGCCACGCGGCGCGATGCCCAGATCCTCGGAGTCGATCACTTCCGCGATGGAGAAGCAGTCGTGCAGCTCGACGAAGTCGATGTCCTTCGCCGTCAGGCCCGCCTGCTCGTAGGCGCGCTTTCCCGCCTCGACCGTCGCGTCGAAGGAGCAGAGGTCGGGATGGCCGGCGATGCGGGCCGCGCCGCGCGTCTGTACGCTGGCCGCAACGTCGATGCGCGGCCCCTTGCGGCGGGGCGCGCGATCGGTCGCCACGAGGAGCAGCGCCGCCGCGCCGTCGCTGGCAGGGCAGCAGTCGTAGAGCTGGAGCGGGTCGCAGATGAAGGGCGAGGCGGCGATCAGCTCCCGGGTCAGGTTCGCGCCCATCTGCGCGAGGGGGTTCCTGAGGCCGTTCTTCTTGTTCTTCATCACCACCGCCGAGACCTGGTCGCGGGTGGTGCCGTAGCGCTGCGCGTGGACCCGCCAGGCGATGCCGAAGAGACCGGGAAAGGTGAGTCCGCTCACGCCGTCCGCGCGGTTGTCCATGGCGCAGTTGAGCGCGGCGGTGACGTCGGGCGTCGGGGCGTGGGTCATCTTCTCCACCCCGACCACCAGCGCCGCGTCGCACTGGCCGGTGGCGATGGCGAGGGCGGCGTGCCGGAAGGCGATGCCGCCCGATGCGCAGGCGCCCTCCACCTTGGTGCAGGGTATGTTGGCGAGACCGAGGTTGTCGCCCACGATGCCCGCCAGTACTTCCTGTCCGGTGAGGACGCCGCTGATGAAGTTGCCCAGGTAGAGCGCGCCGATCTCGCGATCGTCGACTCCCGAGTCGGCGATGGCGGAGGCGGCGGCCTCGACCGCAAGCACCTCGATGGCCTTCTCGCCATGCTTGCCAAAAGTCGTGGACCCGATTCCCGCAACCGAGACGCCGCGCATCATTTCGCTCCGCCCTTGAGCTTCTCACGCAGCTCCGTCTTGAGGACCTTTCCGTAATTGTTCTTCGGCAACGAATCGACGAACCGGTAATCGCGCGGCCGCTTGTAGCGGGCCAGGTTGTCGAGGCAGAGCTGGTCCAGCTCTTTCGCCGGGACCTGCTTGCCGGCCCTCGTCACCACGAATGCGACCACCTCTTCGCCCCATTCCAGGTGCGGCCGGCCGACCACGGA